>JAYVEB010000117.1:0-4728 GCA_043749095.1 Burkholderiales bacterium
AATGCACCCACGGCGCGCCGACAGCGCAAACGGCGACAAGCGCTCTGCGTTGCCCCAATCAACCCGGCGTCAAAGCGTCTGCCGCCCAGACTCCTAGGAACTCGCGCTTGCGCGTACGCTTGGTCGTCAGATTCAGACCCAGCTCGGTTTGCTTCGTGGCTCGGGAGTTCGCCGCACGATCACGCACGCGCAAGCAGCCATGTCCCGACGTCATGCAGACCTTCCTTAGCGCGCCGTCACGACTTCAAACTCCACCTCCCCCGAACACCTCATCCCCTCGCAGATACCGCCACTGCCCGACTGGCAGATCGCCCAGCATCACGCTGCCGATGCGCACGCGTTTGAGGCCCAGCACCTTCAGGCCGACGGCTTCGCACATGCGGCGGATCTGGCGCTTCTTGCCTTCTTGCAGCACGAAGCGCAGCTGGTCGTCGTTCTGCCATTCGACGATGGCCGGCTTCAGCGGTTCGCCGTCGAGTTCGAGGCCGTGGCGCAGCCGCGCCAGGTCGTCGGGTGACAGCTCGCTCGATGCAGGGCCGACTCCCTGTGGCCCGGCCACGCGCACCAGGTATTCCTTCTCGATCTCGCTGTCTTCGCCGATCAGCTGCTTGGCGATGCGGCCGTCCTGCGTCAGCACCAGCAGGCCGATCGAATCGATGTCGAGCCGGCCGGCGGGCACTAGGCTACGCAAGTGTTCGCGCAGGAAGCGTGTACCCGACTGGTCGCCGCTCCACTGGTTCTCGGGCTTGACCAGCACCACCGCGGGTTCGTAGCCGTCTTCGGCCTGGCCGCTGACGTAGCCGATCGGCTTGTTGATCAGCACCGTGGCCTTCTGAGCCTGCTGGAACTTGGCGCGTGCATCGATGGTGATGCGCTGATCGGGCAACACGCGCGAGCCCAGCTCCTTGACCACATCGCCGTCGACGCGCACCCAGCCCTTCTCGATCCATTCGTCGGCTTCGCGGCGCGAGGCCAGGCCCAGCTCGCTCATCCGCTTCGACAGGCGCAGGCTGCCGGGTGCGGCTTCGGCCTGATGGTGGAAGGGGCCGCGCTCGTCGTCGTCATCGTCACGAACAGGCCGTGCCACATGGCGACGCTTTGGTTCGGTCGGGCGCTGCGGGGGGCGTTCCGGTGGTCGCTCGGCTGACCTATCCACGGGCCGCGTGGGCGGGCTGACCGGAAAGCGCGGTGTGGCGATGATCGGTGGGCGATCAAGCTGGCGATCACGTGGGTCGCGTTGCTGCTGCGGTTCGGGCGGGGCCTCGCGGTGGCGCGTGCTCGGTCGCGGTGGCGGGCTGTCACGCCGATCTTGTCGTGGGTCGTGGCGCTGATCCTGCCGCGCGTCGCGACGCGGTTCGGTCGAGCGTTCGGCCGGCCGTGTCGAGCGGCTGGGTGGCGGTGAGCGGCGAGGGTCGGCACCGGGGGCGGTGTTTGATTGAAACGGCGCCCGTGCGGGCGGGCGAGATGCATCGCGGGGCGGCGTGTCTAACGGTGCGCGTGCTGGTGGGCGCTGCGTAGGGCGCGACGGTGGGCTCGATCGGGTGTCCTTCGGTCGATCGAATGACCGTTCGTTCGGGCGATCAGCGGGCCGCTCCCTGGTCGGCTGCACATCGCGCCGTGCGCGGTCGGCCTGTGCCTCGGCCAGCGTCGGGCGTCGGCGTACGCCCATGCCGGCGCCGCGCACCGGGGCGCGCTCGCTGCGCGCGGCGGAGCCGGCCGTGTTCTTTGGGTTGATCTTCAGCGTGGCCATGCGGGTCCAGTCGGTGTGCAAGAAAAGGGCGCCTCTCGGCGTTGGGGTGTCGAGCGGGTCAGCGACCGCGCCAGAACAGCGCGTCGAGTTCGCGCCGGGTGATCTGCCGCCAGGTGGGGCGGCCATGGTTGCACTGGTCGGCGCGTTCGGTGCGCTCCATGTCGCGCAGCAGCGCGTTCATCTCGGCCAGGCTCAGCGCCCGGTTGGCGCGCACGGCGCCGTGGCAAGCCATTGTCGACAGTATCTCGTGCTGCGCGCGCTGCACCACGCTGCTGGCCTCGTGCTCGGCCAGCTCGGCCAGCACGCTGCGCGCGAGTTCGACCGCGTCGCCACCAGCCAGCGCCGCGGGCTGCGAGCGGATCGCCATCACGGTAGGCGACAGCGGCGACACCTCCAGCCCCAGCGTGTGCAGCGTGTCGGCATGCGCTTCGGCGGTGGCGATCTCGGCGGCGGTGGCCGCAAAGGTGGCAGGGATCAACAACGGCTGCGCTTCGATGTGCGACACGGCGAGGCCCGCTTTCAGCCGCTCGTAGGCCACGCGTTCGTGGGCGGCGTGCATGTCGACGATCACCAGGCCCTGCGCGTTTTCGGCCAGCACGTAGATGCCGGCGATCTGCGCGATGGCCTTGCCGAGCGGCCGGGCGCCAGGGTCGTCGGAGTGGATGGAAGCGAGCGGCTGTTGGCCGACGGCTTGGCTTTGCGGCATGGTGGCGGCGCCCCATGGCGCGTCTGGTTCGCGTGCATAAAGCACCGCGGCCTGCTGCAGGCTCAGCGCGACCTGCGAGCCGGTCGGCGTGCCGCCGTCGAAACCGCCGCGTGGCCCAAGCCAGCCAGAGGCGCTTTGCGGGGCGCTGCTTTCCACGCGGGTCACATCAGGCGTTACATGCGAAATCGCAACTGCCAGCGCCGCCTCCACCGCGCGCCGCACCGCCTGGTGAACCTCACGCGATTCGCGAAAGCGCACCTCGATCTTGGTCGGGTGCACGTTTACATCGACGCGGTCGGGCGTGATGTCGATGAACAGCACATAGGCTGGTTGTCGCCCACCGTGCAGCACGTCTTCGTAGGCGCTGCGCACGCCGTGGGCGATCAGCTTGTCGCGCACGAAGCGGCCGTTGACATAGACGTATTGCAGATCCGCGCGGCTGCGCGCCGAGGCCGGCATGCCCGCGCGACCGGTCACGCGCAGCACACCAAGGTCCAGCGACACCGGACGGCTGTCGGCGATGAAGTCGGGACCCAGCACGTCGGCCAGCCGGGCGTCAGCGTCGGCTTGATCGGCAACCCGCCGCCACTGCTGCACCAGCTTGCCCTCGTGCCACACCGCGAAGCTCACATCAGGCCGCGTCAGCGCATGGCGGCGCACCGCTTCCACGCAATGCGCCAGCTCGGTGGCCCCGGTCTTCAGGAACTTGCGGCGTGCTGGCGTGCTGAAGAACAGCTCGCGCACCTCGACGCTGGTGCCGACGCCACGGGCGGCTGGCGTGATCTCGCCGGATCGTGCATCGAGCCGGCGTGCCTGTGTGTCGTCAGCGCAGCGGCTGGCGATCGACACTTCGGCCACCGATGCGATCGCCGCGAGCGCCTCGCCGCGAAAGCCCATCGTCGCCACGTTCTCCAGGTCGCCCAGCGATTCGATCTTGCTGGTCGCGTGACGGCGCAGTGCCAGTGGCAATTCGGCCGCCGGCAGGCCGTGGCCGTCGTCCTCCACCAGCACCGCACGGATGCCTCCGGCGATCAGCTTGACGGTGACCTCGCGCGCACCCGCGTCGAGCGCGTTGTCGACCAGCTCGCGCACCACTGACGCTGGCCGTTCGACCACCTCGCCGGCGGCGATCTGGCTGATCAGCTCATCGGGCAGTTCCCGGATCGGGCGGCGAGGTGTGTAGGGCCCACGGGCGTTCATTACCGCATTGTAGAAACCGCGCCCTGGCCCGGCGACAGTCGGCAACGCGCGTGCTGCGCAGGCGGTCGGAATGCGCCGTCCATAATCCTTCCCCATGGAAATCGTCTCGGCGCTGATCGACTTCATCGTGCACGTGGATGTGCACCTCGCGAACTTCGTGCAGCAGTACGGTGCCTGGGTCTACGCGCTGTTGTTCGCCATCATCTTCGTCGAGACTGGCGTTGTCGTGATGCCCTTCTTGCCGGGCGATTCGCTGCTGTTCGTCGTTGGCGCGATGTGCGGCGCGGGGCTGATGAGCCTGCCGCTGGCGATGGTGTTGCTGGTCGCTGCGGCCATTCTCGGCAACCAGTGCAACTACGCGATCGGCCACCACTTCGGTCCCAAGGTGTTCCAGTGGGAGAACTCGCGCTTCTTCAACAAGCGCGCGTTCGGGCAGGCGCATGCGTTCTACGAGAAGTACGGCGGCGTCACCATCGTGGCGGCGCGCTTCATGCCCTTCGTGCGCACCTTCGCGCCCTTCGTGGCGGGCGTGGCGGCGATGTCGCGCGCCAAGTTCACCTTCTACGACGTGACCGGCGCGCTGCTGTGGGTCGGCGGTGTGACGACGGCCGGCTACCTGTTCGGCAATGTGCCGTGGGTCAAGGAGCACCTGGACAAGGTCATCTGGTCGGCGATCCTGATCCCCGGCCTGCTGGTCCTGTGGGGCGGCTGGAAGGCGCGTTTCAAGCAATCGTCAGCGCTGCCTTGACACGGGTTAGCCGGTGCCTGGCTGGGCACCGACTGCTTCCTTCGGCGGCAGCCACCATGTGGGCGCCTCCGAGCGCCGCGGCAGTGGCGGAATCACGAACTCCGGCAACTCCTGCAGGCAGAAACTTAGTGCGATCAGCGCGGTCGGCAGGTGGTACAGCATCAGCCACAGCCCGGGCTTCTCGCTGAAATCGATGCGCGGGAACAGCAGCACCGTGGCGACGAGGCTCGCCGGCGTCAGGATCGGGATCGCCCGGGGCAGCGCCTCCCACCAGCGCGCGCGCAGCTGCCGTTCGTGAAAGCGCGCTGGCGGTTCGGCCAGGGC
>JAYVEB010000118.1:0-4728 GCA_043749095.1 Burkholderiales bacterium
CCCACGCCCACCACCACCGCCGTCGGACTGCCCATGTTGTGTTCCATTCATGTTACCCGAGGGTTGGGGCTGTGCGGGGAATCGCAGGCCAGGCGAGGAGGGCTCGATCCCAGCCACTGGAGGAACCGGGAGCTCCGAGCAACGGGTCGCATGGCGACCGAGTCAGGCTGCCTCGAGCACCTCCCGGAAGGATACTCGCCCGCCCAGTCGAGCCAGAGAGTACGTTCATGAACTCATCCGCCCTGACTGGCCATGACGGCGATGTGTCGATACTCGATGCCCGCGCAGATTCCCTGCAAATCAGCGGCGCCTGACGCTACCTGAGGGCGCAGATGCACCCGACGCGCTAGGGTTGGCAGGCGCGACGGGCGGGCCCAGGCCGAAGCGCTGTTGCCGACCCCAGCCGGCGCTGCCGGTGAGGAAGGAAACCCAGCCCAGCGCGGCGCCGCTGTGGCGCAGCAACTGGAAGGTGAAGGGCTCGACCAGGGCCGCTGCCAGTGCCCAGCCCAGGCTGGCGCGCGACGTATCTCCGACCCATCGGCGGTACAGACGAACCGACCACAAGTGGAACGCGATGTCGATGCCGATCTTGGTCGCGATCAGCACTGCCACAGGCCCAGCGACCGACAGCCTTCCCACAGAGGCGAAGTAGATCAGCAACGCGAAGGCCGTCAGACCGTAAAGCGGTTGCAAGGTGTCCACGGCCTTGACTGGCAGCATCAATGTGCCCAGCCAACCGAGTTGTCGGTCGCCGACCATGGCGCGGTACCAGTACTGCGTTTGCAGGAAGCCGCCAAACCAGCGGCGGCGCTGGCGCAGGAAAGCACCGATGGCCGCAGGTGCCTCGGTACGCGCATGCGCATCACCCAGCACCCGAAAGCGCCAGTCCTGTCCTTGCCCGACCGCGTGGCGACGCATGCGGTGGATCAGTTCGTAGTCCTCCACCAGGCAGTCAGGGTCGAATCCGCCCACCGCCACGACGGCTCGCCGACGAAAGCCCGCGAACGCACCCGAGATCAACAGCAGGCTGTCGAGCTGCATCCAGGCATAGCGCGACAGGAAGTTGCGGATGTACTCGTAGGTCTGGAACCACTGGAACACCCGGCCGCTGGCCGTCGGTGGGCACACCGGCGTGATGACGCCCGTGATGCCAGCCAGTTCGGGCTCTGCCGCAAAGGCGCTGCGCACCGCCGCAATGGCCTTTGCATCGAGCAAGGTGTCGGCATCGACCGTCAGCACGACATCGTGCCCAAGGTGTTCGATGGCGGCGTTCAAGGCCCGCGCCTTGCCGCCCTGCGCCAGCCGCAGCCAGCGCAGCGACGGGTGGCTGCGGCTGGCGGTGCCGAGAACGCCTGGCGGCGCGGCGACCAGCCCGTAGTGCGACGCCAGCAGCTTATCGGTGCCGTCGGTCGAGCCGTCATCGGCGATGACGATGGCGTCCGGTGGGTCGGTCTGCGCCAGCAGCGCGGCCAGCGTCACCGGCAGCACCGCCGCCTCGTCGCGCGCGGCGATGATCACGGCCAGCGTCGGTTGCTCGCGGAGCTGCTCTGCGTGAGCTGTCTGCGCGGGCTTCATCAGACGCCAGGTCTGCCAACCCACGAAGGCAAGCAGCAGAGTGTCGTAAGTGATGTAGGCACCGCCGACCGACCACGCCAACAGGCCCTGGCCACGGAATGCCAGCGCGAACAGCAGCACCCAAAGGGCCAGCACCACGGCATGGATGAACACACTGCGCCATGGCGTCGGTGGAGGTGACAGTCGTGACGACGCGGCAATGCGGGCGGTTGACAGCGGGTCGTCAGGGGTGTCGTTCACGGCGAGAGCGGGGATTGCGGCAAGCCGGTGCGGGATGACCCCGGCGTGGGGAAGGAGACCACAGGCGGCGATCCGAGCGCCGCTTGGGGTCAAATCCAGGCGCATGAACATCCCCCGCTACACACGCACAGCTGCCGCGCTGCACTGGCTGCTTGCGCTGCTGATCCTCGTCAACGTGGCACTCGGCCTGTCTGTCGACATCCTGCCCGACGCCTGGGTGCGGCCGGTCATCGACACCCACAAGTCAATCGGCATCACGGCCCTCGGGCTGGTGCTGCTGCGCATGCTGTGGCGAGCGTCGCACCGTCCACCGCCGCTGCCGCAGGCGTACGCGGCGTGGGAGCGCACAGCTTCGCACGCTGCCCACGTCCTGCTGTACCTGATCATGCTGGCGCTGCCGCTGTCGGGCTGGTTGCACGACTCGGCGTGGAAGGGCGCGGCGACGCACCCGATGCACTGGTTCGGCCTCTTCGAATGGCCGCGCGTCGGCTTCATCACGGCCTTGCCTCCTGCGGTGAAGGAAGGGCTGCATGACGCCTTCGGCACGGCGCACACAGTGGCGGGGTACGCGCTGTATGGGCTGTTTGCGCTTCATGTGGCCGGCGCCCTGAAACACCAGTGGGTGGACCGCCAGCAGGAACTGCAGCGCATGGGCTTGTTTCACCGCGGCCCGGGCTGATGCCCGCGCTGTATTGGCGTGGCGGCGCCGCTGTCGGCCTTGTCTGTCCGACGATGGCTGCGCCAAGCCTGAATTGCCTCGGCTACAGCGCCGCCGAGCAGCGCACCCCCAGTGGCACGTCACCGTTCGGGTTGGCGAATTCGAGTCGGACGCCGAAGGTTCCGCTGGCGGAATCGATGACCAGATCGACCACCTTCACCGTAGTCTTGTAGCTGCCGGTGAACGGCGCTTCGGGCTTGATGGTGACGACATTGCCCACCTTGACGCTGCTGTGCCGGGCTGCGGGCAGCACGACTTCGACGCGCGCAGGATCGGTCTGAGCCAGCTTCAAAATGGGGCTGGCCGACTCACCCGCTTATGCAAGTTCACCGGGTTGCAGCAGCCGTTCGGTCACCACACCATTGATCGGGCTGGTGATCACCCGTCGCCCCAGCTCCGCAGCGAGGCGCTGCACTTCGAGCCCGGCAAGTTGCCGGTTGTCGCGTGCCTCGAGCAGATCGGCTTCAGCGGCGCGCAACTCGGCAGCGGCATCGTCGCGATCTTGTGCCGAGACGTATTTTTCCTGCAAAAGCTCGTCGCGCCGGCCGAGCTTGGCCTTGCCGTGTTCCATTCGGGCCTGGGCCGCAGCGACCTGACCCTGCATCACTGATCGAAACTTGGCCGCTGAAAGCGAAGCCGATTCGACGGAAGCATCGAGGGTGACGAGCGTCTGGCCCTTCTTGACGAAGGTTCCGCGGTCCACGTGAATCGCCACGATGGAGGCGGCCACCGTGCTGCGGATGGCCAGCTTTTGTGCAGGCTCGATCAGGCACGGGCTGTTGCTGTCCGCAGCAAAGCCCCGGCATGGCAGGGCCGCCAACGCGATCACCCACCACAGGCTATGCATCAAAGTCGACCGGAGAGCGACATCATCTCCGTCAGTTGGTCATCGGCGCGCACCGCTTCGGCGCGAGCCCTTCGATGCTGTGCTTCGGCCCGGCGCTGCGCGTACGCGAGCGTGAACCTCAGCATGATCTTCCGAGGCCAACCCTCGGGCGCAGTGGCCGCCATGCGAGCCAGTGTGGGCGCGAATTGAACGAACAGGGCGTCGTCAAACGCGACGACAGCCTCGGCACTGCCCGCATCGCCCTGGCGTGCTGATCGCCCGAAAAGCTGTCGATCGACCCGGCTGGATTCGTGGTGCTCGCTCAGCAGCACGTGCAGGCCGCCGCGGGTGAGTACCTCGGTCGGCAGTTTGATGTCGGTGCCGCGGCCGGCCATGTTGGTGGCCACCGTCACGGTGCCTGCTTCGCCGGCGGTGCGGACCAGCGCGGCCTCTTCTGCGTCTTCGCGAGCGTTCAAGATGCGGTGCGGAATGCCGCGCTCCCGCAACACCGCCGACAACTCCTCCGATGCCTGCACCGAGCGCGTACCGGCCAACACGGCGCGGCCCTCATGGACCAGGCTGTCGATCCGTGAGGCGATCAGCTGCCACTTGGCACCCGCGTCCCGCGTCACGGCGCCTTGCCAGCGTACGCGCTGACACGGTCGATGGGTTGGCACGATCAGCGTGCGCAGACGGTAAGCCTTGCGGATCTCCCGGCGCACCTCTTTCGCGGTGCCTGTCATGCCGGACAGACGCAGATAGCGCGCGAAGAAGCGCTGGTGGGTGATTCGGGCCAGTGTGCGGGCCCGGTCCGACAGCTCACAGGACTCCTTCGTCTCGATCATCTGGTGCAAGCCTTGCTCCCAGGTGCGACCGGGCAGGACGCGACCGGTGTTCTCGTCGACGATTTCCACCTTGTTGTCCCGGACCACATAGTGTTGATCCCGCAGGAACAGGTGTTGGGCACGCAACCCCTGCAACACCCAATGCTCGCGCGCGATGCGCACGCCCCATTCGCCACCCAGGCTCAGGCTGGCCTGGGTGATGTGCTGGCGTCCGGCGACCGTCAGGCTCACACTGCGCAGCCGGCGATCCATCATGTAGTGGTGGCCCGCTCCGAGTTGCGCCGCCAGCGTCAGCGCTGCGCTGAAATGGGAGTCATTGGCACCCGGCCCGACCTTGACCGCCAGGATCAACGGTGTGCGGGCTTCGTCGATGAAGATGCTGTCTGCCTCGTCGACGATGGCGAAATGCAAACCTCGCAGCAGCGGCCGGTCGATGGCCCCTTCGTTGACCCATTGACTGAGTTGATGGCGCTTTTCGCTGACATTGGCACCGAAGGACGATCGGTCCTTCAGGTAGTCGAACA
>JAYVEB010000119.1:0-4688 GCA_043749095.1 Burkholderiales bacterium
GCGCCGACGTTGTCGGGCGTGATGCCGCCGTAGGCCATCACATGGTCGGCGCCGCCGTCGTAGCCGACCACGGTATCGAACACCGCAGGAATCGCGTCGGTATCCAACTGGAACAGGAGTTTCTTCATGGGGTTCTCGCGATGACCGCTCAGGTCACCAGGTGTCGGGGGGTGCCTTGGACAAACAGCTCCACATTGTCGATGAGCTGATCGGCGAGGCCCTGCATGGCGTCCTTGGACGCCCAGGCCACGTGTGGCGTCAGGATGAAGTTCGGCAGCCGCAGCTCCAGCAGCGGGTTGCCTTGCGTCGGTGGCTCGGTGGTCAGCACGTCGAATCCCGCACCGGCGATCCCCCCTTCGGTGAGCGCCGTGGCCAGCGCCGATTCATCGACAAGCCCGCCGCGCGCGGTGTTGATCAGGATCGCGTTGCGCTTCATCTGGCGCAACTGCGCGGGCCCGATCAGGTGGCGGGTCGCGGGCGTCAGCGGGCAGTGCAGCGAGATCACGTCGGACTCGGCCAGCACCTGCTCCAACGGCGTGCGGTCAGCGCTTGCTGGCGCGCCGGGCGTGATCTCGGCAAACAGTACCCGCATGCCGAAGACGCGCGCCAGTGCGGCCGTGCCCTGCCCCAGCGCCCCGCCGCCGAAGATGCCCATCGTGCTGCCATGCAGGTCGCCGATCGGGTGGTCGAAGAAACAGAACTGTTCGCACTGCTGCCAGCGACCGCCCTCCACATCAGCGCGGTAGGCAAAAAGGTTGCGGCGCAACGCGAGGACCAGCGCGAACACATGCTCCGGCACAGTGTGCACCGCGTAGTTGCGGATGTTGCACACCGCGATGCCACGCTCGCGGCAGGCGGCGACGTCGATCACTTCGTAACCGGTGGCCGCCAGCGCGATCAGCTTCAGCTTTGGCAACTGGGCCAGTGCGTCGGCGCGCAACGGCGCCTTGTTGGTCAGTGCGATGGTGGCGTCACGCAGGCGCGCCACCGTCTGCTCGGCCGAGGTGGTGGCGTGTTCGGCCCAAGTGTGGTCGAAGGACGGACGGCGCAGCGTCGCCTGCAGGGTCGAGCGGTCGAGGAAGACCAGGTGTTCGGTCATGTTCAGTGGCGCTTCAGCGGTGCATTTGCTGGAACTCGTTGAATGATCGCGCGAATCGCGCTTCGGGCTCGATCAAAATCCACCGCTGGCGTCCCGTCGCCACACCATCGCCACCAGGACTGCCATGAGCTTCACCCGCATCCAGCCCGCACCACCCCGCCTGAGCCGCACCGAACTGGCGGTGCCGGGGTCGAAACCTCATCTGTTCGAAAAAGCCGCACGGTCGGCCGCGGACAGCGTGTTCCTCGACTGCGAGGACGCGGTGTCGCCCGAGGACAAGGACCAGGCGCGGCGCAACATCGTCGCCGCGCTCAACGACATCGACTGGGGCCGCAAGACGGTGATGGTGCGCATCAACGGCCTGGACACGCACCACATGTACCGCGACGTGATCGACATCGTCGAGGCCTGCCCGCGGCTCGACATGATCCTGATCCCGAAGGTCGGCGTCGCGGCCGACATCTACGCGGTGGACGTGCTGGTGTCGCAGATCGAGGCCGCCAAGCAGCGCACCAAACGCATCGGCTTCGAAGCGCTGATCGAGACCGCCCTCGGCATGGCGAATGTGGAAGCGATTGCGCAGTCGTCGAAGCGGATGGAGGCGATGAGCTTCGGCGTCGCCGACTACGCCGCCTCGACGCGCGCACGCGCCACCGGCATCGGCGGCGTCCACCCCGACAGCGCAGTGCTGAGCCACGCGGACGACCACGGCCAGCGCCACATCTACTGGACAGACCCGTGGCACGCGGCGCAGACGCGCATGCTGATCGCCTGCCGCGCTTACGGCCTGCGTCCGCTCGATGGGCCGTACGGCGACTTCAGCGACCCGGAGGGCTTCCTCTCAGCAGCAAAGCGCGCGGCCGTGCTGGGCTACGAGGGCAAGTGGGTAATCCACCCCTCGCAGATCGAACCGGCGAACACCGTCTACACGCCGACCGAGGCTGAAGTGCAGCAAGCGCGCCGCATCATCGAGGCGATGCAGCAGGCCCGACAGCAGGGCCTGGGCGCGGTGTCGCTCGACGGCCGGCTGATCGACACGGTGAACATCCTGATGGCCGAAAACCTGCTTGCCAAGGCCGAGGCGATTGCCGCGCGCTGAAGCCACCCCGCGCGATCCCGACCCGACACCACGGACACGACATGGCCTCCGACCTCGATATCGCGCGGCACGCCACGATGCAGCGCATCACCCAGGTGGCGCAGCGCATCGGCATTCCCGAAGACGCGCTCGAACCTTATGGCCACTACAAGGCCAAGATTTCGCTGGAATACCTGGACAGCCTGAAGGGCCGCCACGACGGCAAGCTGATCCTGGTGACCGCCATCAGCCCGACGCCCGCCGGCGAGGGCAAGACGACCACCACCGTGGGCCTGGGTGATGCGTTGAACCGCATCGGCAAGAAAACGATGATCTGCCTGCGCGAGCCGTCGCTGGGCCCGGTGTTTGGCCTCAAGGGCGGCGCGGCCGGCGGCGGGCATGCGCAGATCGTGCCGATGGAAGACATCAACCTGCACTTCACCGGCGACTTTCACGCGATCGCGGCGGCGCACAACCTGCTGTCAGCGCTGATCGACAACCACATCCACCATGGCAACGAGCTGCGCATCGACCCGCGGCTGATCACATGGAAGCGCGTCATCGACATGAACGACCGCGCGCTGCGCAAGATCGTCGTTGGCATGGGTGGCACGGCCAACGGCTTCCTGCGCGAAGACGGCTACGACATCGTCGTGGCGTCGGAGGTGATGGCGATCCTGTGCCTGGCGCTGTCGCGCCACGACCTCAAGGAACGACTGGGCCGCATCATCATCGGCTACACCCAGGGCGAGCGGCAGCCGGTCTATGCCCGTGACCTGAAAGCGCACGGCGCGATGGCTGCACTGCTGAAGGACGCGATCAAGCCGAACCTGGTGCAGACGCTGGAAAACAACCCGGCCATCATCCACGGTGGCCCGTTCGCCAACATCGCGCACGGCTGCAATTCGGTCACCGCCACCAAGGCCGGGCTGAAGCTGGCCGACTACGTGGTCACCGAAGCCGGCTTTGGCGCTGACCTGGGCGCAGAAAAATTCATCGACATCAAGTGCCGCATGGCGGGCCTGCACCCGGCGGCGGTGGTGCTGGTGGCCACGGTCCGCGCGCTGAAGTTCCACGGCGGCGTGAAGAAGGAAGACCTGAACCACGAGAACCTGGCGGCGCTGGACCGGGGCATCGTCAACATCGAGCGCCATCTGCGCAACATCACCGAGCACTATGGCCTGCCCTGCGTGGTGTCGGTCAACCACTTCACGGCCGACACCGACGCCGAGGTCGCGCTGCTGAAGGGCCGCATCGAAGCGTTGGGCGGCCGCTTCGTCGTCGCGCGCCACTGGGCCGAGGGTGGCAAGGGTGCCGAAGCACTGGCCCGCACGGTGGTCGAGCTGGCCGAGAACTTCCACGGCCGCCACCAGTTCGTCTACCCCGACAGCGACACGCTGCAAGCGAAGATCACCGCGGTGGCCACCAAGATCTACGGCGCAGGCCAGGTCACCTTCGCCGAAGCGGCGCGCAAGCAGCTGGACGAGTGGAACGCCGATTACGGCCACTTCCCGGTCTGCATGGCGAAGACGCAGATGTCGTTCTCGGCCGACCCGTCGGTGCGCGGTGCGCCGAGTGGCCACACGTTGAACGTGCGCGAGGTGCGGCTGGCCAATGGGGCCGGCTTCGTCGTTGCGGTCTGCGGCGACATGATGACGATGCCTGGCCTGCCGAAAGTGCCAGCTGCCGAGCGCATCGACATCGACGACGATGGGCGGGTTTCGGGGCTGTTCTGAGGGTACCCGGACCGAGCCTGTCGGCGGCTGTTTGCAGCTGATGCGGCCGCATCGCGCCATGCGACGAATTCGACCGGCGCAGGCGGCGAGCTGCCGCCTTCGGTCTGCATCACGAACAGAATTCCGCCGCCCGACCAGCGGCCGCTGTAGCAGTGCACGAGCGCCTGGCTGGCGCCATCGGCCGCCCCGGTCCTGCGCGTGACGAAGCGCAGTTCGCCCGCGTCGATTCGCCCTTCCAGCAAGCCGCGCGGGACGCCAAAGAAGCTGGCGGTGCCATGCCTCGCGACCGTGGCTCGGACATGCTTCTTCGCATTTTCCGCCGTCCCACCACTTCGATATCAAGGACACCGTTTGCGGCGCGCGCAGTTCACGAAGCATTTCTTCTGGATCAAGTGCGCAATGCATGGGAAGCGGACGACCAGATGATCAACGCGAGCGCCGCAACGTATTTCATGGCCCTAACGTTCGAGCTAACCGGGCGCCAACGGTGGGACGCCAAGCCCGGGCTGGCGAAAATGTACCGTGTACCGCCGGCCCGGGCTTGGTGGCCTGCCGTTGGCGCTCCGCTTGAACGAGGGGTTAGGCACCGCGTGCGGACTCATGCCCAGAGCGCCTTGAGTACCGTGCGAGCCTGGCACGACTGCATTGGTTTGGAAGAGAGCGTTCGGACTGTTGCGCACACCTGCATTCTTGCCGCCGGAGCGCTCCGAAGCAAGCAGCACGGGCAGCTTTGCGGCCGGTGCCCCGACGAAATCTGGGTTTGGCGGGGCGCTTC
>JAYVEB010000120.1:0-14420 GCA_043749095.1 Burkholderiales bacterium
GCCGCTGGACGACAGGGCCGAGACCAGGCCGGACTTCTCCATCTGCTCCAGCAAGCGCGCCGCCCGGTTGTAGCCGATGCGCAGATGGCGCTGCACCAGAGAGATCGAGGCCTTCTTGTTCTGCAGCACGATGGCCACCGCCTCGTCGTACATGGCGTCGGCCTCGGCGTCGCCACCACCACCACCACCCCCGCCCGGCCCGCCGTTGCCGGCATCGCCGTCAGCGTCCAGCGTGCCGCCTTCGAGGATGCCCTCGATGTAGTTGGGCTCGCCCTGGCTCTTCAGGTACTCCACCACCCGGTGCACCTCGTCGTCGGAGACAAAGGCGCCGTGCACACGCACCGGTACGCCGCCGCCGGCCGCGCCGGCATCGCCATTGGCGGCTTCGTCGTCGAGCACACCCTCCACATAATTCGGTTCGCCTTGCGACTTCAGGTAACTCACGACCCGGTGCACTTCTTCGTCGCTCACGAAAGCCCCGTGCACGCGAATTGGCAAGCCGGTGCCACTGGGCATGTACAACATGTCACCCATTCCCAGCAGCGCCTCGGCGCCCATCTGGTCGAGGATGGTGCGGCTGTCGATCTTGCTGCTGACCTGGAAGCTCAGCCGCGTCGGGATGTTGGCCTTGATCAGGCCGGTGATCACATCGACGCTGGGCCGCTGGGTGGCTAGGATCAGGTGGATGCCGGCCGCGCGGGCCTTTTGCGCGAGGCGCGCGATCAGCTCCTCGATCTTCTTGCCGATGACCATCATCAGGTCGGCCAGCTCGTCGATCACGATCACCACATGGGGCAGGCGCTGCAACGGCTCGGGCGCCTCAGGCGTCAGGCTGAACGGGTTGGGCCGCGACTCGCCGCGCTCGGTGGCCTCGTCGATCTTCTTGTTGTAGCCCGCGAGGTTGCGCACGCCGAGCTTGCTCATCAGCTTGTAGCGGCGCTCCATCTCGCCGACACCCCAGTTCAGCGCGTTGGCGGCCTGCTTCATGTCGATGACGACCGGACACAGCAGGTGCGGTATGCCCTCGTAGACGCTCATCTCCAGCATCTTCGGGTCGATCAGGATCAGGCGCACATCGCGCGCCTCGGCCTTGTAGAGCAGGCTCAGGATCATCGCGTTGATGCCGACGGACTTGCCGGCGCCGGTCGTGCCTGCCACCAGGCAGTGCGGCATCTTGGCGAGGTCAGCCACCACCGGCGCGCCGACGATGTCCTTGCCCAGGCCCATCGTCAACATCGACGAGGCACTGTGGTACGCCTGCGAGCCGAGGATTTCCGACAGGTAGATCGTCTGGCGCCGCGCGTTTGGCAACTCGAGCGCCATCGTCGTCTTGCCGGGAATGGTTTCGACGACACGGATGCTGACCAGGCTCAGGCTGCGCGCGAGGTCTTTCGCCAGGCCCAGTACCTGCGCGCCCTTGACGCCGGTGGCCGGCTCGATCTCGTAGCGGGTGATCACCGGGCCCGGCGATGCAGCAACGACCCGCACTTCCACGCCGAAATCCTTCAGCTTCTTCTCGATCAGCCGCGAGGTCATCTCCAGCGTTTCAAGCGACACGGTCTCGGTGCGGCCGGGAGCGGCATCAAGCAGATCGACCTGCGGCAATTTGGTGTCGGCCAGTTCGACGAACAGCGGCTTCTGGCGCTCCTTGACCACGCGGTCGCTCTTCGGCACCTCGATCACGGGTGCGGCGATGACGATGGGCGCGTGGTCCTCGCTCAACTCGTGCTCGACCTCGGCGATGTCTTCGCGCTCGCGCAGCGCCTGCTCGCCGAGGCGCATGTCTTCGGCGCGCTCGATGCGTTCGACGCGCTGATCGCGCCAGGCGTCGAGCCGCTCACCGATCGCATCGGCCAATTGCAACCAGGAGAAGCGGAAGGCCAGTGACAGGCCGGCCACCAGCGTGGCGATCCACAGCACGCCCGAACCCGCAAAGCCCAGGCCCTTCATGCTGAGCGGCCCGAGCAGGTAACCGAGCACACCGCCTGCATGACCACCGGGCAGCTGTGACTCAGCGTGGTACATCCGCGTCCATTCGAGCGAGGTACTGGCCGACAGCAGCAGTACCAACCCCAGCCAGCACACCCACGAGGGCCAGCCCGGCCGCATCGGCGTGGCATGCGCCGTGTCGGCGCCTCCGCGGCGCAGCAGATCGGCGAGCGCCGCCAACCAGCGGTGCAGCCCCAACGCCATCAGCCACCAGGCGGAAAAGCCGAACAGGAACAGCAACAGATCGGACCACCAGGCGCCCAGCGCACCGACGCTGTTGCGCGCCGCATTGCCCGAACCCGAGGTCGAGAACGCGGCGTCGAGCGGACTGTGGGTGAGCAGCGCGATCAGCATCAACAGCCACAGCACGCCGCCGATCAGCACGCGGGCCTGCCGCAGCCAGTCGGCACCGTGAGCAAAGGACTTTGACGCGCCGCGGGCGTCGTCATGCGGGCGAGAATCGCCGCCAGCGACGCCCACGCCCGATGAGGAATCTGCCGCGGATGCGCGCAGCGAGCCGAGCGGAAATGTCATTCGCTCATTGTGGCCGAAGCGGCGGCGCCTGCCGCAGCAGCCGGAGTCAGGTCAGGCGTTCTTTCAAGATCACCGAGCCGTTTTCCTGCGTCTCGATCATGCCGCGCTCTTCGAGGTCTTTCATGACCCGGCTGACCATCTCTCGCGACGCGCCGACGACCTTGGCCAGGTCCTGACGCGACACCTTGTTGCGGATGATCTTGACCTCGCCGATCGTGTCGGCCATGTCGAGCAGCGAGCGCGCCACGCGGCCGTAGACATCGAGCAGCGCCAGCGATTCGATCTGCCGGTCGGCACTGCGCAGCCGCGCGACGAGGCCGCGCATGATCGCGTACGACAGGCTGGAGTTCTCGGGCAGGCAACGGGCGAACTCGGGGCGCCCGAGGATCAGCATGTCGGTCTGGATCTCGGCGCGCACCGTGGCCGAATGCGGCTCGTTGTCGATCAGGCTCATCTCGCCGACGTAGTCGCCAGACTCCAACACCGCAAGGATCACCTCGCGACCGCGTGAATCAGCCGTCAGCACCCGCGCCCGGCCGGTCAGCAAGATGAACAGGGCATTCGACTTCTTGCCGTGTTCAACCACCAGCTCACCACGCCGATAGCGACGCTTGACCACGGCATCAGCAATGCCCTGCGCCTGGTCGTTGGTCAGCAGCGAGAAGATCGGCACGCGCCGGATCAGATCGAGATTGGAAAGCATCGCCATCGTGGAGCTCCTTTGCTGCGGTTATCGGCAGGCCTTGCGAGAAATTCACTGTGCAAACGGGATTTCTCTATTGTCTTCATTGAATCGCTGTTGGCGGCCAGTAACGAGTCTCTTTGATGACATGTCAAACTGGGAAAATCTCCATCTCTTTCGTCTTTTGCCATGAGCACCAAACCCACCCACGCGCGCGTCCTGATCCTCGGCTCCGGCCCCGCCGGCTATTCGGCCGCCATCTACGCCGCTCGCGCCAACCTGAGCCCGATGCTCATCACCGGCATCGCCCAGGGCGGCCAGTTGATGACCACCACCGATGTCGATAACTGGCCAGCCGACGTCGATGGCGTGATGGGCCCGGACCTGATGCAGCGCTTCCAGAAACACGCCGAGCGTTTCAACACCAACATCGTGTTCGACCACATCAACGAGGTCGATTTTTCGCAGCATCCGCTGGCGCTGAAAGGCGATTCGGGCAGCTACACCTGCGACGCGCTGATCATCGCCACCGGTGCCTCGGCGAAGTACCTCGGCCTGCCGAGCGAGCAGGCCTTCATGGGCCGCGGCGTCAGCGGTTGTGCGACCTGCGACGGCTTCTTCTACCGCGGACAGGAGGTCTGCGTGGTCGGTGGCGGCAACACCGCTGTCGAGGAGGCCCTGTACCTGTCGAACATTGCAAGCAAGGTGCACCTGATCCACCGGCGCGACAAGTTCAAGGCCGAGGCGATCCTCGTCGACAAGCTGATGGAAAAGGTCGCCGCCGGCAAGATCCAACTGCACCTGTGGCACACCCTCGACGAGGTGCTGGGCAACGACGCGGGCGTGAACGGCGTGCGCATCCGCAGCACCCGGGACGCGTCCACCACCGAGCTGGCGCTGCAAGGCTGCTTTATCGCGATCGGCCACCAGCCCAACACCGACATCTTCAAAGGCCAGCTGGAAATGAAGGACGGCTACATCATCACCAAGGGCGGCCTCAACGGCATGGCCACCATGACCAGCGTACCTGGGGTGTTCGCCGCCGGCGATGTGCAGGACCATGTGTACCGGCAGGCGATCACCAGCGCCGGCACCGGCTGCATGGCCGCGCTGGACTCACAGCGCTTCCTCGAACAGTGAGCTGACGCCGTATTCCACCCCCGTAGCCGAGAAGCCGGCTATACTCGAGGGCTTCGCTGTGCTTAGGGCCTCTGTCGTTCGAGGGTCGTCGCGCAGCGGCCAAGTGGGCGCAAGCCGCGATGCAGCCGACGCCCCGGGCGTGCCGCATCAGCGAAACCTGAAACACGAACCTATTGGAGCAGCGTCATGGCACGCGTCTGTCAAGTCACGGGCAAGCGCCCGATGTCGGGAAACAATGTTTCCCATGCGAACAACAAGACCAAGCGGCGTTTCCTGCCGAACCTGCAGTACCGCCGGTTCTGGCTCGAAACCGAAAACCGCTGGGTGCGCTTGCGCATCTCGAATGCGGCACTGCGCTTGATCGACAAGGTGGGCATCGAGAAGGTCGTTGCCGACCTGCGCGCCCGCGGCGAAATCTGATTAGGAGCGGATCATGGCAAAAGGTGGACGCGAGAAAATCAAGCTGGAATCGTCAGCTGGCACCGGTCATTTCTACACGACCGACAAGAACAAGAAGACCAAGCCCGAGAAGATCGAGATCATGAAATTCGATCCGAAGGCCCGCAAGCATGTGATGTACAAGGAAACGAAGCTGCGATAAGCGCTTCGTCATCCAACAAAAAACCCGCTGGACAGTGATGTCCGGCGGGTTTTTTGTTGTGCCAACCCCGTCGGATCGGCATCAGAGTGGCTGACTCAGGCGTGCGCTGCGCGTAGCTTCAGCGCGAATTCCTGCAGTGCCGCAATGCCGCTGTCCTCGGCCTTCTTGCACCACGCCTGCAGATCGATCACCAGCTGATCGGCAGACACATTGGTGCGCGTCCACAGTCCGCGCAATTCTTCGCGCATCGTCACCAGTTTCGACAGCACAGCGTTTTGGGCGCACGCCGACGCCACCCGTTCCTGCACGCCATGCGGAATCTTGTCGTGATCGCGGTGCAGCCAGCGCTTGGCCAAGCGCATGTCTTTCCAGTGAGCGCTGTTGTGCGCGCCTTCGGCTTTCAGCCGCGCCAGTTCCCTGCGGCATTCGTCGCGCAGGTGGCTGGCGTACTTCGCCATCACCTCGTAACGGTTGGCGATGATCGCCTCCAGCGTCTTCGAGTCGGCCACCGGCTTGATGGCGCCCAGCTTCAGCTGCGGCGCGGTCTTGCGCACCTTGGCCCAGCCGATGATCTCCATCGCACGGATGTACATCCAGCCGATGTCGAATTCGTAGGGCTTGACAGACAGCTTGGCCGAGGTCGGGTAGGTGTGGTGGTTGTTGTGCAACTCCTCGCCGCCGATGAGGATGCCCCAGGGCGAGATGTTGGTCGATGCATCCTGCGCCTCGAAATTACGATAGCCCCACCAGTGGCCCAAGCCATTGATGATGCCGGCGGCGGTGATCGGGATCCAAGCCATCTGGACGGCCCAGACCGCCAGACCGGCTGCGCCGAACAGCGCCAGATCGATCAGCATCATCACGCCGACGCCCTGCCAGCTGTAACGGGTGTAAAGGTTGCGCTCCAACCAGTCGTCCGGCGTGCCGAGTCCGTACTTGGCCAGGGTGTCGGGGTTCTTCGTCTCGACCCGGTACAACTCGGCTCCGGTCAGCAGCACCGTCTTGATGCCGCGGGTCTGCGGGCTGTGCGGGTCGTCGGTGGTTTCGCACTTGGCGTGGTGCTTGCGGTGGACGGCCACCCATTCCTTGGTGACTTGGCCGGTACCCAGCCACAGCCACAAGCGGAAGAAATGTGACGGGATCGCATGCAGATCGAGCGCGCGGTGCGCCTGCGACCGGTGCAGGAAGATCGTCACTGCCGCGATCGTGATGTGCGTCGTCAGCAACGCATACAGAACCACCTGCCACCAGGTGGTCTCAATCAAGCCGTTGGCCATCCAGTTCAGGAGGCTGTCCAACACTGTCGTCAATACATTCATGAATCGCGTCCGCGCTGCAATAAATCAAATCTCCCGATTGTAGGCGCCACCCGGCCACTCCGGATGGTCTGAACAAAGCAGGGCCTGCCCCGCAATTGAGATTTGAGGCCGTTCCTGCTGGAATCAAGCGCGTTGCCAGACCGCCGCGAAGAAGCCATCGGTGCCATGCCGATGCGGCCACAGACGCAGGTACGGGCCACTGACCAACGCGGTGGCCTGCGCCACATGCGCGTCCTCCAGCAACGATTCGACCGCCACCGGCGTGAAATCGCGCAGCCGCTCGGCGGAAAACGCGTCCGCGATGGCCTCGTTCTCGGCTTGCAGCAGGCTGCAGGTCGCATAGAGCAGTCGGCCTCCGGGTTTCACCAGCCGCGACGCACTGGCCAGGATCGCCGCCTGCTTGACGCGCAACTCATCGACCGAGGTCGGCGACTGCCGCCATTTCAGATCGGGGTTGCGGCGCAGCGTGCCCAGGCCCGAACACGGCGAGTCGACCAGCACCCGGTCGATCTTGCCGGCCAGCCGCTTGATGCGGTCGTCGCGCTCGTGTGCGATCTGCACCGGGTGCACATTGGACAGCCCGCTGCGCGCCAGCCGCGGCTTCAGCGAGGCCAGCCGGTGGCCGGAGGTGTCGAACGCATACAGGCGCCCGGTGTTGCGCATCGAGGCGCCGAGCGCGAGCGTCTTGCCGCCGGCGCCAGCGCAGAAGTCGACGACCATCTCGCCGCGCTTCGCGTCGGTCAGCAGCGCCAGCAGCTGGCTGCCTTCGTCCTGCACCTCGACGTCGCCGCGCAGAAAGACTTCCAGTTTGTGCAGCGCCGGCTTGCCGTCGATACGCAGGCCCCACGGCGAATACGGCGTCGGCAGCGCATCGATGTTCGCCGCCTTGAATTCGGCCTGCACCGCGTCGCGCTTGGCCTTGAAGGTGTTGACCCGCAGGTCCAGCGGCGCGCTGCCGTTCAACGCCTCAACCAACGGCCAGAACGCGTCGCCGACCTCGGCCTGCAGCCGATCGGCCAGCCATTCGGGCAGGTTGTGGCGCAGCTTGTCGGGCAGCGCGGTGCGATCGACGGCACCCACCTTTTCCAGCCACTGCACCTCGTGGTCCTGCAGGGCGGCGCGCAGGAAGGCCGCATTGCCCTGCCAGCCGAGCAGCGCAAGGCGGCGCTCGATCTCGCCCTTGCCCGACTGCGCCAGGTGCTGGAACAGCGGGCGCTGGCGCAGCACCGTGTAGGTGGTCTCGGCCAGCGTGTGGCGTTCGCGCATGCCGAGGCTGCGGTTCTGGCGGAAGAAGTCGGAGACCACGTTGTCGGCCGGAGCATCGAACTGCATCACCCGATGCAGCAGTTCCGTGGCGAGTTCAAGCAAGGCGTTTGGGTGCATCGCCCGGATTATCCGGGGCGCCCTCGCCCCGCCCCGCTCAACCGCCCTCGAGCAGCGACTGCGGCTCGCCGCCGCGGTGAACGATCCTGCCATCGTCGGTGTGGTCGAGCGCGCCCTCGACCCACCAGCGCACTGCGCGCGGATACAGCCGGTGCTCCATCACCAGCACCCGCGCCGCCAGCGTGTCCTCGGTGTCGTCGGGCCGCACTGGCACGACCGCCTGCGCCACGATCGGGCCATGGTCCAGTTCCGGTGTCACCACGTACACGGTGGTGCCAGCGACCTTGCAGCCTGCCTCGATCGCACGACGGTGCGTGTGCAGGCCCGGGAAGGCCGGCAGCAACGACGGGTGGATGTTCAGCATGCGCCCTGCGTAGCGCTGCACGAAACCGGGCGTCAGGATGCGCATGAAGCCGGCGAGCACGAGGAGGTCGGGTGCCAACCCGTCGATGACCTGCGCCAGTGCTGCATCGAAGGCCTCACGTACGTCGAAATCGCGGTGGTCGACGATGGCCGTCGCGATGCCGTGATCCCGCGCATAGGCCAGCCCGCCCGCATCGCTGCGATTGCTGATGACCGCCGCGATGCGCGCATCCCAACCCTCGGCGGCACAGGCCTCGGCGATCGCCACCATGTTCGAGCCGCGACCGGAGATGAGGATGACCAGGTTCTTCATGAAGCAGAGTGTGAGGTAAGCGATTCAACGGCGCGCCGCAGTGTATCGGCCCGCCGGAAGGCTGAAACCTACAATTGCCAGCCTCACCACCGAGCGACCCCATGAAACAGAGAGTCCTGTCCGGCATGCGCCCCACCGGCGCCCTGCACCTCGGCCATTACCACGGCGCGCTGAAGAACTGGGTGCGGCTGCAGGCCGACTTCGACTGCTTCTATTTCGTCGCCGACTGGCATGCGCTGACCACGCACTACGAAGACCGCGAGGTCATCGAGAAGAACGTCTACGACATGGTGATCGACTGGATCGCTGCGGGGCTCGACCCCGAGCAGTGCACGATCTTCATCCAGAGCCGCCTGCCCGAACACGCCGAGCTGTTCACGCTGCTGGCGATGGGCACGCCGCTGGCCTGGCTGGAGCGCATGCCGACCTACAAGGACCAGATGGAAAAGCTGAAGGACCGCGATCTCGCGACCTACGGCTTCCTCGGCTACCCGCTGCTGCAGGCGGCCGACATCCTGATCTACAAGGCCGCGTTCGTGCCCGTGGGTGAAGATCAGGCGCCGCACGTCGAGATCACCCGCGAGGTGGCGCGCCGCTTCAACCACCTGTATGGCCGTGAAGCGAATGCCGAAGCCTTGGCGCTGGCTGTCGTCAAGAAGATGAGCAAGAACGATGGCAAGGCGTTCGCCGCCGCACGCAAGGCCTTTCAGGAGACCGGCAGCGATGAATCGCTGGTGCAAGCGCGTGCGCTGGTCACCGCCAGCGGCGCCTTGAGCGCAGCCGACCGCGAGCGCCTCGACGCCTTCCTGCGCGGCACCGGCAAGACCATCCTGCACGAGCCGGCGGTGCTGCTGACCGAAGTGAGCAAGCTGCCCGGCCTCGACGGCGCGAAGATGAGCAAGAGCTACGGCAACGCGATCGCGATGCGCGAGGAGCCGGCCGAGGTCGAACGCAAGATCCGGCGCATGCCAACCGACCCACAGCGCGTGCGCCGTACCGATGCCGGCGATCCGACGCGCTGCCCGGTGTGGCAGTTCCACCAGGTCTATTCAGACGCGCCGACCAAGGAATGGGTCGTGAAGGGCTGCACTACTGCCGGCATCGGCTGCCTGGAATGCAAGCAGCCGGTGATCGACGCGATCATTCGCGAGCAACAGCCCTGGCGCGAGCGCGCCGAGGCTTACCTGAGCAATCCGAAACAAGTGCAGTGGATCGTCGAGGTCGGCACCGAGCGGGCCCGCGCAGTGGCGCGGGAGACGATGCGGGATGTGCGGGACGCGATGGGGATCAATTACTGATCGCTCTTTCATCGTTTAACTACCGAGCACATGCGGGCGTATGCGCAGTGCTCTCGGGGGCGCAGGGTGACCGGCTCCGCTCATGTCCCCCAGGCCGGATCACCACCAAACGCTTCGGGTCAGACCGATCCGGCCTTCCTACTTGACTTCGCTGCGCCGGTCACCCTACGCCCCCGACAGCCAGCAACGTTGGTGCGTGCGACGAGTTTTTTAAAAACGCCGCCCGCCTGGGTGATGGCAGGAACGCTGCGCCGGGCCGCTGTGTGGAGTGAAGTAAAGGGGGAGGGCCAGCGGGACTTGAGCCGAAGCGGACGGCTAATGAACCGGCCCGGAGGACATGAACGCAACACAGCGGCCCGGCGCAGCGCTCACGCCTAAGCGTCCGTAGGCGGGAAGCCAGATCACGCCGCCAGAAAGTGCTCCCGGTAGTAAGCCAGTTCCTCGATCGACTCCCGAATGTCGGCCAGCGCCGTGTGCGCCTGGGCTTTCTTGAAGCCGTCGAGGATGCCGGGCTTCCAGCGCTTGGCCAGCTCTTTCAGCGTGCTGACATCGAGGTTGCGGTAGTGGAAGAAATCTTCCAGCGCCGGCATCGCCTTCGCGAGAAAGCGGCGGTCCTGGCAGATGCTGTTGCCGCACATCGGCGACTTGCCCTTGGGCACGTACTGCTTTAAGAAGGCGATGATCTGCGCCTCGGCCTGCGCCTCGTCGACCGTCGATGCCTTGACGCGGTCGATCAACCCGCTGCGGCCGTGCGTGCCCTTGTTCCAGGCGTCCATCGCGTCAAGCGTGGCATCGCTCTGGTGTATCGCGATGGTCGGGCCTTCGACGCGAAGGTTCAGCTGTGAATCGGTGACGATCACCGCGATCTCGATGATGCGGTCGGTCTCCGGGTACAGCCCGGTCATCTCGAGGTCGATCCAGATCAAGTTCTGGTCGTTCTTCGCCAGTGGGGTGGTCATGGTGTGTACTCCTTGCGAGGATTGTCTTACGGCCACCGTGACGCCCTGCCTCCGCCCCCCTACACTGCGCTGCGACACCTACTTCCTGCACACCCTTGAACCACCCTGCCTCGCTGCTCGCGCTGCTGTTCGCCGCCGCCCTCGTCGTTTCCCTGCTGATCCGCTTCTGGCTCGCCGCACGGCAGATGCGCCACGTGGCGAACCACAGCGATGCTGTGCCTGCCGCCTTCGCCGACACCGTGACACTGGACGCGCACCTCCGGGCCGCGCGCTACACCGTCGCCAAGGGCAGCTTCGGCCTGTGGACGATGGCGTTTGGCGCAGCGGTGCTGGTCGGCTGGACGCTGCTCGGTGGCCTCGGCGGGCTGAACAACGCGATCCGCGAGACGGTGCAGCCAGCCTATGGCGACATGGCCTACCAGCTGGCCTTGTTGGCTGCGTTTGTTGTGATCGGCTCGCTGCTCGATGTGCCCTTTGATCTGTACAGCACCTTTCGCATCGAGCAGGCCTTCGGCTTCAACCGGATGACGTGGAAGCTCTACCTGGTCGATGCGCTGAAGGGCATCGTGCTGGGCGCGCTGATCGGTTTGCCGTTAGCCGCTGGCATGTTGTGGATCATGGGCAGCGCCGGCCCCCTGTGGTGGCTGTGGGCCTGGGGCGCGTGGATGGGCTTCAACCTGCTGGCACTGGTGCTGTATCCGACCGTGATCGCGCCGCTGTTCAACAGCTTCAAGCCACTGGCCGACGCGTCGCTCGAAGCGAGGGTGCAGGCGCTGATGGCGAAGTGCGGCTTCTTCGCCAAGGGCTTCTTCGTGATGGACGGCAGCAAGCGCTCGGCCCATGCCAACGCCTACTTCACCGGCTTCGGCGCGGCCAAGCGGGTGGTGTTCTTCGACACGCTGCTCGACAAGCTGCTGCCCGGCGAGGTCGAGGCGGTGCTCGCGCACGAACTGGGTCACTTCAAGCACCGGCATGTGCTCAAGCGCATCGCCTCGATGTTCGCGATCAGCTTGGCCGGCTTCGCGGTGCTGGGCTGGATGTCGCACCGCATCTGGTTCTACGCGGCCTTCGGCGTGCAGCCCTCGATGGCGGCGCCGAACGGCGCGGTCGCACTGCTGCTGTTCATGCTGATCGTGCCGGTGTTCAGCTTTTTCGTGTCGCCGCTGTTCGCCGGGCTGTCACGCCGCCATGAGTTCCAGGCCGATGCCTATGCGTGCGCCCAAGCCGATGGCCGTGACCTGTCGTCGGCGCTGCTGAAGCTCTACAAGGACAACGCCTCGACGCTGACGCCCGACCCGCTGTACGCCCGCTTCTACTACTCCCACCCGCCGGCCGCGGAACGGCTGGCGGCGATGCGCGCACTGGCAATGACGCCATGAGCGGATCAGCGCCTTGAGCAAGGCCAAGGCCGATGGCGCGCCGACCACCTCCGGACTGGTCGTCTCGGGCTTCGGCCGCCACTACGTCGTCGAGTCCGATACCGGTGTGCGCACCATTTGCCACCCGCGCGGCAAGAAGAGCCTGTGCGTGGTCGGCGACCGGGTGCGCTGGCAGATTACTGGTGACGAAGGCGTGATCGAGGAGCTCGAAGAGCGCCGCAACCTGCTGTTCCGCCAGGACGAATGGAAGACCAAGGCCTTCGCCGCCAACCTCGACCAGGTGCTGGTGATGGTGGCGGCCGACCCGGTGTTCAGCGAATCACAGCTGGCGCGCGCATTGATCGCGGCCGAGAGCGCCGGCATCGCGGCCAGCATCCTGCTCAACAAGTCCGACCTGGCGCAGATCGCTGCGGCACGCGAGCGGCTGAAGCCTTATGTCGCGATGGGCTACCGCGTGGTCGAGGTCGCACTGAAAGCACAGCCTGACGCCTCGCGCGAGCTGCTGATGCCGCTGATGGCGGGGAAAGCCTCGCTGGTGCTCGGGCCCAGCGGCACCGGCAAGAGCACGCTGATCAACCTGCTGGCGCCCGATGCCCGCGCGCAGGTTGGCGAAGTCTCGCAAGCGCTGAACTCAGGGCGACACACGACCACCTCGACACAGTGGTACTGGCTGGATGCCGAACGCCACACCGGCCTGATCGATTCACCGGGCTTCCAGGAATTCGGCCTGAAGCAAGTCGATGCACAGAAGCTGCCGGCGCTGATGCCCGACCTGCGCGAGGCCTCGACGCATTGCCGCTTCTACAACTGCACCCATCGCCAGGAGCCGGGCTGCGGCGTACGCGAGGCGCTGGCGCAGGGGGCGATCAGCGAGTCGCGCTACCGCATCTACGGCGAGATCCGCCAGGAACTGGAAGGCACGCGCTGGTAGGCGTGACGGGAGATCAACCGACCAGATTGGCCAAGGTCAGCAAGGCCAGCAGAAACATCCACAGCACCATCGAACGCCAGACCAGGCCGACGATGCTGCGCAGGTGCCCCAGCACCGGCGTCATGCCCGCGGTCGAGCCCACAGCGGCGAGGTCCTCGAAGCCGACGCCCTTGTCGAAGGTCTTCGATCGATCCGGTGTTACCCCGGGCGCGGCCATGCCGCCCAATTGCACACCCACGGCGCCGGCGGCGGCGGCCAGGATGATGCCTTCGTTCGGGTGCCGCCACAGCTCAGCATCACGGCGCCAGCCGTTAATCGCTTCCTCGAAGTTGCCGACCACTGCGAAGCCGAAGGCAGTGAGCCTTGCCGGGATGCGGTCCATCAACCCGAACAGGCGCTGCGACAGCGCCATCAGCCGCTCGTTGGTTGGCTCGCCGATGGTGCGGCTGCGAAAGGCCCAGTAGCGGCTCGCGAACTCAGCACAGCGATACAGCACCGCGCCGGCCGGGCCGAAGCCTAGCGAGGACAGGACGACAAACCAGAAAAACACGCCGAACACATGCCGGTGCGCAGCGAGCAGCGAATGCTCGATCACATGGCGCAGCAACTCGGTGCGCGGCAACTCACTGACGTCGAGGTGGCGCCACTCGGTCAGCAGCCGGCGCGCCTCGACTTCGTCTTCACGGTCGAGCGCATCGCGGATGTCAGTGAAGTAATGGCTGAACTGGCGGAAGCCCAGCGTCAGGTACAGCACCGCGACATTCCACACCAGCCCGAGCAGCAGGCTGTAGTGCGCGATACCCGCATGCACCACCCACACGACCATGCCAGGCAGCACGACGGTGATGATCCACACGACCCAGGCGTGGCGGTCGCGGCCGGCGTCGAAATTGCGGCCGACCCAGCGCTGCCACGAGGTCATCGCGGTGTGGATCACCGTGCCACGCTGCAAGGGCTTGAGCTGTTCGAGCAGCAGCGCCAGAAGGACCGAGAAAAGACTCATCGCAGCTGATCATAGCGGCCGGTCAATCGAACCCCTGAGTGATCAGGCCGAGACGAAGCGATAGAAGTTGCGCAGCATCGCCGCGGTCGCGCCCCAGATGAAATAGGACTTCGGCGATCCATCCGCCGCCTGCGTCATCCACGGCATCGACAGGAATTCGCGGGCGTTGTCACCCTCGCCGACAGCATGACGTCGGTGGTGGGCAGGCGTCATCAGGTACGCCAGCGGCACTTCGAACACCTCGGCCACCTCGGACGCATCGACCCGCAAGCTGAAGCCCGGCTGCACCAGCGCCACCACTGGGGTGACGATGTAGCCGGTGACGGTGGTGTAGTGCGGCAGGGTGCCGAGCACCTGCACGAAGTCTCGTGTTAATCCGATCTCTTCCTCTGCTTCGCGCAGCGCGGTGGCGATGGCCGTCAGGTCTTCCGGTTCAGCCCGGCCACCGGGAAAACTGATCTGCCCGGGGTGGTCGCTGAGGTGCTCGGCACGCTGGGTCAGCAGCACCGTGGTCTCGTCACCGCGC
>JAYVEB010000121.1:0-14415 GCA_043749095.1 Burkholderiales bacterium
GGTCAACGGCCAGCCGTTCGACGGCCCGACGCCTGCGACCGGCAAGGTCAGTTCGTTGACATTCGATTCGACCGGCGCACTGACCGCTCCGACCACGTCACCGACGATCAATGTCGTCGATCCGCGGGTGACGCCCGCGTCGACACTGTTCAGTGCCTTGCCGGTCAGTTTTTCCGGCAGCAGCCAGTACGCGTCCGGCTTCACCGTCAGCAACCTCAAGCAGGACGGCTACGCCTCCGGCCAACTGACCGGCATCACCTTCGACGACTCGGGCGTCGTCAAGGCCACCTATTCCAACGGCCGCACGCAGAACCTGTCGCAGCTGCAACTGGTCGACTTCAGCAACCTGCAGGGCCTGCAGCCGATGGGCGCGAACCTGTGGCGATCGACCTACGCCTCGGGCGATCCCTCCAGCGGCGGGCCTCCCGGCACCGGCACCTATGGCGGGTTGCAGGCCGGTGCGCTGGAGGAATCCAACGTCGACCTGACCGGCGAGCTGGTCAACCTGATCACCGCGCAGCGGCTGTACCAGGCGAATGCGAAGACCATTTCGACCCAGGACCAGGTGTTGCAGACGCTGGTGAATCTCCAGTGATGATTTGAGGAGCTGGCGATGGACCGCATGATCTACCTGTCGATGTCGGGCGCCAAGGCCACGCTGCAGCGTCAGGACGTGCTCGCCAACAACCTGGCGAACGTGTCGACCAACGGCTTTCGCGCCGAACTGCAGGCCTTTCGGGCCGTGCCGGTGCAAGGCAGCGGTGCCAGCACCCGGGTCTACTCGCTGGAGTCGACGCCCGGCTACGACGCCACACCGGGCCCGGTGTCCGCCACCGGTCGCAACCTCGACGTCGCAGTGCAGGGCAACGCCTGGCTGGCCGTGCAGGCGCTGGATGGCACCGAGGCCTACACCCGCGGTGGCTCGCTCGATGTATCTGCCGACGGTACGCTGACCACGCGCAGTGGCCTCAGCGTGGTCGGTGACGGCGGGCCGATCCAGGTGCCGGTGAACAGCGAGGTGTCGATTGCCGGCGACGGCACCATCAGCGCGCGCACCGGCAACCAGCCTCCGCAGGCCGTCGGCCGGCTGAAGCTGGTGACGCCCGAAGCGCCGCTGATCCGCGGTGAAGACGGCCTGTTTCGTGGCGCCGATGGCAGCGACCTGACGGCCAATGCCACGGCCCGCGTGCAGGACGGCGCGCTGGAAGGCTCGAACGTCAGCCCGGTCGAGACGATGGTGGCGATGATTTCCGCCGCCCGCCAGTTCGAGGCGCAGATGAGATTGATGCAGACCGCCAAGGAAAACGAGAGCTCTGCCGCGCAGCTGCTCACGATGAACTGAGCGCCACTGCGCGCCGCTAGCAACCCCTGACCCAGGACCCTCACCATGATTCGTTCGCTGTGGATCGCCAAAACCGGCATGGAAGCGCAACAGACGCAGCTCGATGCCATCTCCAACAACCTCGCCAACGTCTCGACCAACGGCTACAAGAAGTCGCACGCGGTGTTCGAAGACCTGATGTACCAGAACCTGCGTCAGGCGGGCGGCAACAGCAGCGAGCAGACGACCTTGCCGACCGGCCTGCAACTGGGGCTGGGCACCCGGGCCGTGGCCACCGCTCGCAGCTTCGCGCAGGGCAGCTTGCAGCAGACCACCAACCCGCTTGATGTGGCGGTGAAGGGCAACGGTTTCTTCGAGATCCAGCTGCCTGACGGCACCACCGGCTACACGCGTGATGGCTCGTTCCAGGTCAGCGCGCAAGGTCAGTTGGTGACCAACAACGGCTACACCGTGAATCCGGGCATCACCATCCCGACCAATGCGCAAAGCGTGACCATCGGTGCCGACGGCACAGTGAGCGTCGCGCTGCCGGGGCAGGCGCTGCCGCAGACCATCGGCCAGCTCCAGCTGGCGAGCTTCGTGAATCCGGCCGGCCTGGAACCCAAGGGCCAGAACCTCTACGCCGAAACAGCCGCCTCCGGCACGCCGAACGCCGCCGCACCGGGCACCAACGGCATGGGACAGCTTCAGCAGGGTTTCGTCGAAACCTCCAACGTCAACGTGGTCGAAGAGTTGGTCTCGATGATCCAGACGCAGCGTGCCTACGAACTGAATTCGAAGGCGATCAGCACCTCGGATCAGATGCTGCAAAAACTGGGGCAGCTGTGATGAGACTGCCAGCCTGCCTGCGTCGCCTCGGTGACGTCGCTGCCGCACTTGCGCTGGTCAGCCTTTGTGGCTGCGAAGCGCTCGGGCTCAGTCATTCGGTCGACGTGGCGATGCCGACGCATGCCGCTCCGCTGCCAGACACCACGCCGCCCGTCGTCAATGGATCGATCTTTCAGGCGTCGCAGTACCGGCCACTGTTTGAGGATCACCGTGCCCGCCTGGTCGGCGACACCATCACGGTGCAGATCATCGAGAAGGTCTCGGCCACGCAGAAGAGCACCAGCACGATAGACAAGTCCGGCAAGGTCAGTGCCGGCCTCAGCGCGGTGCCGTTTCTGCCCGCCAGTCTGCTCAGCCGCACGAACGCCAGTGGCAGTTCGGGCAACACGTTCGCAGGCAAGGGCAGCACCGAAAACACCAACGACTTTTCCGGCGTGATCACGGCAACCGTCACCGGCGTGCTGCCCAATGGGCATCTGCTGATCTCCGGCGAGAAGCAGATCGGTGTCAATGACAACATCGATGTCCTGCGGTTCTCCGGACAGGTCGATCCCCGGTCGATCCAGCCCGGCAATTCGGTGGCATCGGCGCAGATCGCCAACGTCCGCCTCGAGCACAAGGGCCGAGGCGCCCAGGCCGATGCCCAGATAATTGGCTGGCTAGCACGGTTCTTTTTGAGCGTTATGGCGATTTAGGTTTGCGCAGAATCGGAAGCATCAAGGGGTGCATCCGGACATGAACAGAAGCAAAAGACGGTGGTGTGCGGTGCTCTGGATGGTCTGCGCCATCGCTGGCAGCACCATCGGGTGGGCTGAACCTGCCCGCGCCGCCCGCCTGAAGGAAGTCGCCTCGGTGCAGGGCGTGCGCAGCAACTCGCTGATCGGCTACGGCCTGGTGGTCGGGCTCGACGGCACCGGCGACCAGACCACCTCGGCGCCGTTCACCACCCAAAGCCTTGCCTCCCTGCTGCAGCAGCTGGGCGTGACGATCCCGGCGGGCACCAGCATCCAGCTGAAAAACGTGGCGGCGGTGATGGTCACCGCGCAACTGCCAGCATTCGCGCAACCCGGTCAGACCATCGACGTCAACGTGTCGTCGCTCGCCAATGCCAAGAGCCTGCGCGGCGGCATGCTGATTTCCACCCCGCTGAAAGGGGCTGACGGGCAGATCTATGCCATGGCGCAGGGCAACCTGATCGTCGGCGGTGCCGGCGCCGCCGCAGGCGGCTCCAAGGTGCAGATCAACCACTTGAGCGCCGGGCGTGTCCCCGAAGGCGCCACCGTCGAGCGCGCGGTGCCGACACCGTTGAACATGGGCAACGGCCTGCAACTCGATCTGCATGCCGACGACTACAACACCGCGCGTGAAGTCGCCCGTGTCATCAACACCCGTATGGGCGCCGGGATCGCCCAGGCGATCGACGGCCGCCGGGTGCATGTGCGCATGCCCGAGTCGTCCGATGAGCGCGTGTCGTTCATGGCCGAGATCGAGAACCTGAACATCAATCTGGCGGCACCGGCGGCCCGCGTGATCATCAATGCGCGCACCGGTTCGGTCGTGGTCAACGAGTCGGTCACCTTGTCACCGTGTGCCATCGCGCACGGCAACCTGTCGGTGACGATCAACACCACACCGCTGGTCAGCCAGCCCAATGCCTTCGCCCAGGGGCAGACGGTGCAGGCCGAGAAGAGCGACATCACCATCCGTCAGGAGCCGGGCTCACTGATCGCGCTGCCTGCGGGCGCCAAGCTGGCCGATGTGGTGAAGGCCTTGAATTCGCTGGGTGCGACGCCGCAAGACCTGCTGGCGATCCTGCAGGCGATGAAATCGGCCGGTTCTCTGAACGCTGAGCTCGAGGTGATCTGATGAACCTGCAGTCGCCGTCGATGCTGACCGGAACGTTGCCCCCTGCGGCCACTGACACGGCCGCCACGGCCGCCGATGCGCGGGCCTTGGCGGCGTTGCGCAACGGTGCGATACGCGACCCGAAGGCGGCCATCAAGGAAACGGCCAAGCAGTTCGAGACGCTGTTCATGCAGCAGCTGTTGAAGGGCATGCGCGATGCACAGTCTGCGTTGTCCGCCGGCATGCTGACCAATCAGGGCACACAGATGGGCACCGAGATGCTCGATGCTGAATATGCCAAGAAGATGAGCGGTGCGCCGGGCGGGCTGGCCGACGTGATCGCGCGCCAGCTCGAACGGCAGCTCGGCAGGGTGACGCCGCCTGCGGCTGCAACGGCAGGCACCACACCAAGCAGCGCGCTCGGCACCGCGACCCCTGCCATCGGACTGAAGTCGTCGGCGGCGACCCACCGCCAGCTCGATTTCGTACAGCGCCACACCGAAGCCGCCCGTGCGGCCGAAGCCCAGACCGGCATCCCTGCCAGTTTCATGGTCGCGCAGGCGGCGCACGAATCCGGCTGGGGCCGGCATGAGATCAAGAACGCCGACGGATCGACCTCGTTCAATGTGTTCGGCATCAAGGCCGGTCCTGGCTGGAATGGCCGTGTGGCCGAGGTGACGACCACCGAGGTCATCGATGGCACCGCCCGCAAGGTGACGGCCAGGTTCCGCGCCTACGCCTCGTACGAAGACTCCTTCAGCGACTATGCCAAGCTGATGAAGGACAGCCCGCGCTACAGCCGGGTGGTGGCCGACGCCAGCGCCGGTGCCATGGGCGCCGCTGGCTTTGCGCAAGGGCTGCGACGCGCAGGCTACGCGACCGACCCGGCCTACGCCGACAAATTGACACAAGTCATCAACACCACGCTGCGCCTGCAGCGGGTGATGACGACCTGACACCACAGCTGCCTCAGAGGATAGCCACACCATGGGAACTGGAGCACTGACGTCGCTGGGCACGCGGGCCCTGGGCGCTGCCTTTGCCCAGTTGCAGACCACCGGCAACAACATTGCCAACGTCAACACGCGCGGCTACTCGCGGCAGGAAGTCGAGCTGGCCGCATCCAACGGCCAGTTCACCGGCGCCGGTTTCTTCGGCCGGGGCGTCGATGTGACGACAGTCACCCGCGCGCACGATGATTTCCTGACCCAGCAGGCGGCCTTGGCGCGCTCGCAGGCGGCCGGCGACAGCGCACGCAGCGACCAGCTCACGCAGCTCGAAAAAGTGTTCGGCATCGGCAAAGCCGGGCTGGGCCATTCGGCCACGCAGTTTTTCAACGCGTTCACCGACGTGTCGACCAAGCCGCAGGATGAGACGGCCCGCCAGGTCGTGCTGGCACGGGCTGGCGATCTGGCGTCGCGTTTCAACGCGGCAGCGCAGCAGATCGACACGCTGCAGGCCGGTGTGACCCAGCAAATTCAGGTGTCGGTGGCATCGGTCAACAGCCTGACAGATCAGATCGCGGCGCTGAACAAACGCATCGTTGACGCGCGCGGCCTGGGCCAGCCACCGAACGACCTGCTCGACAAGCGCGACACGGCGATCAACGACCTCAGTCAGTACCTGCAGGTCTCCACCGTCCCTGCCGAAGATGGGTCGTTGTCGGTGTTCCTGGGCGGCGGGCAATCTCTCGTGGTCAGCGCGCAGACCACGAAAGTGGTCCCGATGACCGACCCCTACGACGCCACCCGGGCGGTGATCGGTGTTGCGGGACAGAACGGAAACCGGCAGTTGCCCGACTCGTTGCTCTCGTCCGGCTCGATCTCCGGCTTGCTGCGTTTTCAGAACAGCGACCTGACAGATGCCCGCAACCAGCTCGGCCAACTGGCGCTGGGCATCGGGCAACAGGTCAACGAGCAGCAGTCGCAGGGTCTCGATCTGCTGGGGCAGCCCGGCGCGGCGATCTTCCGCTTCGGCGATGTGTCCGGTGCGCCGGTGGTCGCCGGTCGCTCGCTGGCGAGCAACACCGGCAGCGGCAGCATCTCGTTGACGTTGCAATCACCATCTGCGCTCGCGGCGGCAAAGGTCAGCAGCGTGCAGGCCAGCGACTACGAGGTGCAGGCCGACGGCGTTGGTGGCTTCCAGCTCTACCGGCTCAGCGGCGGCGTGCCCGACCCCTCCTACGCGCCGCGTGCGGTGGCCAACGGCGACGTTGTCGACGGCTTCCAGATCAACATCAGCGGCACGGCGGCAGCCGGCGACCGTTTCCTGCTGCAGCCCGCGGGCAGTGCTGCGCGCGAACTGCGGATCGACATGAGCAGCCCGAAGCTGATCGCAGCGGCGTCGCCTTTGAGCGTGACCGCTGACAGTTCGAACAGAGGCACCGGCAGCGTGCTGACCTTGGCCGCCGACAGCTTCGGCTCCGGCAGCCACCCCAATCTGCCAGCGACGCTGCGATTCCAGGTCACCGCGACGCCGGGTCAATACACCTACACCTGGACCGATGCTTCGGGCACCAGTCCACCCGCCACTTGGCAGCCGAGCCAGCCGATCGATTATCCGGGCACAACGGCCAGCAATGGCTTCAAGCTGAACATCACCGGCGTTCCGGTGGCCGCCGATCCGTCGGCAACGCCTGCCGTGGTCGGCGACAGCTTCACCGTTGGCCGCAACAACTATCCGCTGTCGGACAACCGCAACGCCAACGGCCTGCTGTCGCTGCGTGATGCGTCCCTGGTCGGTGCGGTCTGGAATGGCGGCACGCTGCAACCGGGCGCCAGCGTCACCGATGCCTATGCCAACGTCATCGCCAACGTCGGTGTGCGGGTGCAGAGCGCGAAGGCCGCCTCCGACCTGTCGTCATCGGTGTCCGACCAGGCCAACAAGGACCTGGCCAGCAAGTCCGGGGTCAACCTGGACGAAGAAGCCGCGCGCCTGATCCAGTACCAGCAAAGCTACCAGGCCGCCGCCAAGATGCTGCAGGTGGCGCAGTCGATCTTCGATTCCCTGCTGCAGCTCGCACGCTGAGTCGGTGTAGTTCCAGGGCTGACCTTCAATTCCTATCGATCGAGATCTCGTCATGCGAATCACCACCGCCAGCAGCTACGCCACGACGATCAGCAACCTGCAGCTTCGGCAGCAGGATCTCAGCGATGCACAGACGCGACTGAGCAGCGGCAAGCGCGTTCTCAAGCCCAGCGACGACCCCGCTGCCGCTGCGCGTGTCGAGCGAGCGCTGGACGCCGAATCGCGCAGTGCCGCGTCGCAACGCAGCGTCGACGCCAGCAAGGCGCTGGTGAGCCAGACCGAAAGCGCACTCGGCGATGCCAATGAACTGCTGTCGCAGGTGCGCGAGGCGGTGATCGCTGCCGGCAACGGCAGTTACACCGACGTCGAGCGGACGATCCAGGCCAACAAGATTCGGGGCCTGCGTGATCAGCTGTTTGAGGTGGCCAACCGTTCCGATGGGGCCGGCAGTTATCTGTTTGGTGGGCAGGGATCTAATCAGCCACCGTTTGTCGATACGCCGGGTGGTGTTGTCTTTCGCGGCGTCGCCGGCCAGACGCTGACCGATGCCGACACCGCGTTGCCGTTGAGCAGCGATGGCCAGGCAGCTTGGCTCTCCTCACGCACCGGCAATGGCGTCTTCGTCACCCGCGCCGCTGGCAACAACGTCACCAACCTGCCGGTCAAGGGAGCTTGGGTCGACGCTGGCAGCGTCAATGATCCATCGCAGCTTTTTCCGGTGCCCGACACCGGCTACCGCATACGCTTCACCAGCGCGACCGACTACACCGTCGAGAGCTTCCCGCTGGCCACGCCGAACGTCGCCACGACCGAGAGCACCGGCACCTTGAGCAGCGGCCGCGCGATCGATCTGCACGGCACCAGCGTCAACATCGCAGGCGCGCCAGTGGCGGGTGACCAGTTCGACATCACGCCGTCGACACCAACGTTGAGCGTGTTCGCTGCCCTCGACCAAGCGGTGGCCCAGCTGAAGCAGCCCGGGCTGACCGGATCGCAGGTGGCTCAGGGCACCTCGGACGCCTTGCGCAATGTCGACGCCAGCCTGGGCCCGCTGAGCACCGCACGTTCGGTGGCCGGCGACGTGCTCAACCGCATCGACGGGGTCACGAGCCGGCTGGCGGACCAGAAATTGGACGCACAGACCCAGCGTTCGAACGCCGAAGACCTGGACATGGTCCAGGCGCTGTCGGACTTCCAGAACAAACAGACCGGCTACGATGCCGCTTTGAAGTCGTATTCAGCAGTTCAGAAGTTGTCGCTGTTCCAATACGTCAATCCCTGACCAGGCCAGACACCGCACGCGCCTGTTGGCGTGTCTCTCTCCACTGCGTAGGAGTTCTTGTGCTGGACGACGAAATACTGGGTCAGGTGGCGCTGGGCTATTCCGCCTTCATCGACCGCAACCGTGCGGTGACCGCGACCCGGCTGACGGTGTTTCCCTTGCGCCCCGATGTGGCGCTGGACGCAGGCCAGTTGCTGCATGCGGTCGCGTCGGTCTGGCCAGCCAACGGTGGGCGGGTGTCGCTCAACGTCACCAGCGAGAGCCTGCTGCAGGACCTGCTGCAAACCTCGCCCTCGCACAACCTGATGGTCGAAGTGCCGGCCTTCATGGCCGCCGACCCGGTGAATACCGCGTCCATCGTTGCGCTGCATGCCCACGGCACCACGCTGATGCTCAAGGGCCGTCCCCTGAAGGAGCTGCCCCGCGAGGTGCTGCCCTGCTTCACGCAGTCGATCATCGACCTGTCCGATGACCGTCGGGTGGCCTCGGGCGGCGTCGCACCGGTCGGCGTGACGCGCACCATCCCCCACGTGCTCGCAGGCATCAACTCCACCGCTGACATGGACGGCGCGTTCAACCGTGGCGCAGTGGCGGTACTGGGCTGGCCGCTCGGCGATGAAGTCACCGAGCGGCCCAAAGGGGGCCGCGCGCCGCCAACGCCTATCGACCTGCAGACGGTGGTCGAACTGATCCGCCAGGTCGATGCGGAAGAGTCGGCCGAAAAGCTGGAGAACACCCTCAAACGCGACCCATCGCTCGGGTTCAAGGTGCTGCGCTACATCAATTCGGCGGCTTTTGGCCTGTCGGTCGAGGTCAGCTCCTTCCGGCATGCGCTGATGCTGCTCGGTTACCAGCGTCTCAAGCGCTGGCTCGCGCTGTTGCTGGCCACGGCCAGCAAGGAGCCCAACATGCGCGCTGCGATGTTCGCCTCGGTGCGGCGTGGCCTGCTGATGGAAGAACTGGCGCGCAGCTCCGGCGGCGATGCCGAGATGCGCAACGAGCTGTTCATCTGCGGCGTGTTCTCGCTGCTCGACCGCCTGTTCCAGCAGCCGCTCGCCGAGCTGTTGCGCACCATCCCCGTGCCGCAGCTGGTGCACGAAACGCTGATTGAAGGCACCGGCCCCTATGCGCCGTATTTCAACCTGGTCAAGGCGGTCGAAGCCGAGTCGCTCTACGACTTCCGCGAATGTGCCGAGGCCTTGATGATGGGCGTGCGCGAGATCAACCAGGCCGAGTTGCGGGCGCTGGCCTCGGCCGCCGACCTCGACTGACGGTGTGACAAACGCCAGCGTGACCGACGACGCGATAAATTCAAAGGCATGAGCCTGCGAACCCGTCTGCGGTGAGTGCGATGGACGCCGTCGCCAGCCAGCCCGCCCTCGAACAGTTTTTCGATCACCTCAGCGAAGGGGTGTTGCTGTTCGATCGCCGCGCGCAGGTGACCTTCGCCAACACCGCCGCGCTGCGCCGCATGCCGGGGGCGGTCGGCGTGACGCTTGGGGAATGGCAGGGTGTGCTCGGCGCCGCGCTGGTCGATTGGCTGCGCCAGGCCATCGCCGCCTCGCCTGGCGCGATGCGCACGCCAGGCCACGCCACGGCCCGCGCCGCGGCGTCGTCGCGGCGCGCGGCGCCCGCCTTGCCACCGCCGGCGGTGATGGCCGACGGCCGCAGCGCCGAAGCGGCCTGGCAGGTGCTGGGTTCGGGCCTGTTTGCCTTGCGCCTGCAGTGGCGTGACGCGACGCCGCCCGACGCGGCGCTGCCGTCGACCATCGTTGGTCCGGTGATTGCCGAGCTGATGCAGGTGCTGTGGCATTCACCATTTCCCGCGATGCTCCAAGACACACGCTGGCGCATCGTCGACGTGAATCCGGCCTTCGTTGCCTTCAGCGGGTACCCGCGAGAGCAGCTGATCGGCAGCGATCCGGTGGCGCTCGAACCCGAAGAAGACCGCGCCAGCAGCCTGGTGCTGCGCGAGCGCTGGCAAGAGCCCAGTGACCGCGAGGCCGATTCGGCGTTGATGAACCGCCGCATCGTCGCGGCCGATGGCCGCGAGCGCTGGTTCCGCGCCAATCGCAGCGTGCTGACCGACGACAACGGCCGTGTCTTCGCGATGTCGGTGCTGCAGGACAGTACCGCCGAACACATCGCCCGCGAACGCGCCGACCGCTCGGCGCGCGAGATCGATGACTGGTTCGACCTCAGCCCGGTCGGCATGGTGCTGTTCGACGAGGCGGGTCTGCTCGTGCGCACCAACCCGGCCTTCGATGCGCTGGCCGACGTGGTCCCGGCGGTGCTGGCCGATGCCTCACCCGAGCTGCGCCAGTTGCTGGGCTGGACCGACAGCGGTCCGTCGCCGGCGCTGCAGCCCTCGGCCAAGTCGGTCGTTACCCAAGGCTGGCTGCCGCAGCCGCAGGGCGGGTTGCGCCGGCTGCGCTCCATTGTGCGCTGCTACACCACGCCAGGTGGTGCGCGGCGCCACATGGCGATCCTGGAAGACCGCAGCATCGAGGAAGAGCGTGACCTGGCGCAGATGCAGATCGGCGCGCTGATGGACACCGCCGGCGTCGGACTGGCCACGTTCCAGGAGAGCTCTGGTTGGGTGCGCCAGCGGCAGTCGCCGAAGGCTGCGGAGTCGCGACCCGATGCGGGCACGGTGCCCACCTCGGCCGCGTTGCAGTCGATCAGCCGCGACATCGTGGCCGAGGAATCACTGGCCGACTACGACGCGCTGCAGCAGGCCCTGCGCAGTGCGCAGCGCGCCGAGGTGCGCTACGCCATCCGTCACCCTCAACTCGGCCTGCGCTGGCTGCTGACCCGGGTCGAGCCGGCCACGCTGGCCTCGGGCAAACGCACCACCTCCGTGGTGACGTTGGACATCACAGAGCAGCACCGGACGCAGCAGCGCAGCGAGCAGCTGCTGCGCGAGCTGACAACGATTCTGGAAAGCACCTCGGCGGGCATCGCCTACATCCGCGGCAATGTGTTGGTGCGCTGCAACCGGCGCTTCGAGGCGATGCTGGGCTTGCCGTCGGTGGGGATCGCAGGCAGCGGCATTGCCGAGTTGTTCGGCAGTTCGCCACAGGGACAGCGCATCGCTGCCGACACCTTGCAGGCGCTGACGGCGGGGTTGATCTTCGAGACCGAGTTCTCTATGGAGCCGGCGGCGAGCGCGGCGAACGACCAACCGCTGCGCTGGTATGCGCTGTCGGTGCGCCGCACCGGGCCGGTGTCGCAGCACATCGAGGCGATCGCGGTGCTGTCCGACATCACCCGGCTGAAGGCGCAGCAGGTCGAGCTGGAGCAGCTGGCACGCGACCGCGAGCTGATGTTCAGCCTGTCGGAAGTGGGTATTGCCTTCGTGCGCGACGGCGTGCTGCAGCGCGCCAACGACGCGCTCGCGCAGCTCGCGGGCTACCCGGCCGCCGAGCTGCAGGGGCTGCCGCTGCGCTCGCTGTTCGCCGATGCCGAGGAGCACGAGCGGCTGTCGACCCAGGAACAGAATGCCTTGCAGCTGCATGGCCGATGGATCGGCGAGCGGCAGCTGCACCAGCGCGACGGTCGGATGGTGTGGGTGCAGATCAGCACCCGCCTGGTCGGCGACGACCCTGCCGGCGGCATCATTGCCTCGTTCGTCAACGTCGATGCTCGGCACCGCGCCGAACATGCGGTTGCGCTGCAGGCCAACCGAACACGCGCCATTCTTGACTCGGTGTTGGTGGGCATCGTGACGGTCGGGCCCCGCGGCATCGAATGGATGAACCGCTCGGCGCGGCGCATGTTCGGGGCCGACCTCGGTGACTTCATCGACCAGCCGATCAGCACCGTGGCCACGCCCGAGGCCGATCACCCGTTTCGCCGCACGCAGTACCTCGACGATCTGGTCGAGGGTGAGGCCGAGACCTTCGAATGCCGCGTCAAGGCCCGCGATGGACGGGAGTTCTGGGTCGTTGGCAATGCGGTGGTGACCGGCAGCGAATCCCGCGGGCGGCAGCTGACGTACGCGCTGCTCGACATCGAGCGGCGGCGTCAGGCCGAGGCCCGCATCGCGGAGGCACAGGCCTCGCTGCAACGCATCATCGAGGCCGCGCCGATGGCGATCACGGTACGCGATGCACGCACGCTCACGATCCTGCAGGCCAATCTGGCCGCGGCGCGCAGTGTTGATCGCACCATCGACCAGCTGGTGGGCTGCAGCCCCGAAGACATATTCGAGCCCGACCTGGCGGCACAACGGCGGCTGGACATGGAGCATGCGCTGCGCGCCAGCACGGTGACGCAGCGCGAATACCAGATACCGATGAATGGCGAGGTGCGCGTGTGGGATGCGCGCTACCTGCCGCTGGCTGCGCCAGGCCAACCGCCCGATCAATTGCTGCTGGTCGCCACCGATGTGACCGAACAACGCGCGGCAGAGCGCGCGAGGTTCGACGAGGCGATCGCGCAACGCGAGATGCTGGTCAAGGAAGTGCACCACCGCATCAAGAACAACCTTCAGGGCGTGGCCGGGCTGTTGCAGCAGATCGCCACCCGCAAGCCCGAGATGGCGTCGGCGATGTCGGAGGTGGTGGGTCAGGTGCAGGCGATCGCCCAGGTCTACGGGCTGCAGGTCGGTGCGGGCGGGCCGCTGCAGGTGACCGGCGTGGTGGAGGCCATCGCCGGATCGGTGCAGCGCACCTTCGGACACCCGATCGCCTTTGCGGTGCAGGGCGATCACCCCGAGCAGTGGGTGTTGCCCGAGGCGGAATCGATCCCGATCGCGTTGACGCTCAACGAGCTGCTGACCAATGCGGTCAAGCACAGTTCCAAGCAGCACCGCGCCGCCGATCCGGCCAACACCGAGCCGCCCGCGGTGGACTGCACGCTGGTCTGCGAGGTCGACGGTGTGCGCATCGTGATCCGCAACCACGCCCGCCTGGCCGATGATTTCAACCTGGCGCGCGTGCCTGGCGGTGTCTCGGGCCTCGGTCTGGTGCGCGCCTTGCTGCCGCGGCGTTGCGCGCAACTCAGCATCGAGCAGGACGTCGACCGTGTGGTCGCCACCGTGAGCATCGTGGCACCCGGTGTGATGAATGCCGCGCGTCGAAAGACAGCGGCCTGACACCGGTTTCGGTGTTCAGGCACAGCGCTTTGGGCGCAGAATGTGGCGGTGCTGTGGCAGGCGCTGGTCCGGCGCGGTGGTCGGATCCAACCGCTCGGTTATTCGTTGTCATGAAGTTGCAGGAGTACTGTGGTGGCAGTCGCGCAAGCGCCGTCCGGAGTGGGCGGCAAGATCCTGGTGGTGGACGATGACCGGCTGGTGCTGGCGACGCTCGCCCACGGCCTGACGCAGGCGGGCTATGACGTGATCGACGCGGACAACGGCGATGACGCGATCCTGCTCGCACGTGAGCACCGGCCCGATCTGGCGCTGCTCGACATCCGCATGGAGGGCATGAGCGGCTTCGACGTCGCCGCCTACCTGCGCGAATACTGCAAGATGCCTTTTATGTTCCTGTCGGCTTTCACCGACGACGACACCGTGCGCCAGGTGCATGAACTCGGCGCCGTCGATTACCTGGTCAAACCGCTGGACATCGGGCAGATCGTGCCGGCGGTTCAGGCGGTGTTTGCGCGGCTGAAGGCATCGTCATCGGCGGCTGTCACTCCCGTCGAGGTGGTGCCGGAGGCACAGGCGCGGCGGATCGATGCACTGTCGCTGGTCGAGGCGATGGCCGTCGGTGTCTTGATGCATCGCTACTCGCTGGCCCGCGGTGGTGCGTTTGACCGCCTGCAGCGCATGGCCACGGCGAACGGTCTGGCCCTGGGCGCCGAGGCCGAACGACTGCTGGAAGCGGTCGAGCGACTGTCGGGCGCGGCTGACCTCTGAGGTCCAGGCCCGTTTAAACGGCCAAACCTGTTGAGGTCTGCGCGCGAGCGCTGCGCGGTCGGCAGCTGTGTTGCGTTCATGTCCCCCGGGCCGGTTCAGCAGCCATTCGCTTCGGCTAAAGCCTCGTCGGCCCTTGACTTCACTCCACACAGCGGCCCGGCGCAGCGCTCCTGCCACCAATGAGGCGGTCGGGGCTTGAAATCTGCGCATGCGACAGCGGTGCCG
>JAYVEB010000122.1:0-4674 GCA_043749095.1 Burkholderiales bacterium
TGTGCTGGTGCACGATGCGCAAGCCGCGCAGGATTTCGTCGAACAGGCTGCGGATGGTCGACTCGCGGAACACCTTGTCGCGCTTCAGGTCGCGCGCGGTCACGATGAAATCCTGCAGCGTCTCGCCCTGCAGGTAATTCATCACCATGTAGACGGTTTCGTTCTCGCGGAAGAAGTTCAGCACCGAGACGACGCTCGGGTGCGAGATCTGCGCGAGCGACCGGCCTTCCTCGAAGAAGCTCTTCAGACCGAGCCGGTACAGCGGCTGTTTCTCAGGCTTGACCCGAGGCGTCAATTCACCGGGCGAACGCTCGGCCAGTGACGACGGCAGGTACTCCTTGACCGCCACCATGTGACGCTGCGGGTCTTCCGCGAGGTACACCACGCCGAACCCACCGGCCGCCAGTTTCTTGACGACCTGGTAGCCGCCGACCACGGTGCCGGAAGGCAGCGGAGCGGGCTTCAGCTTCGACATAATCAGCGGTTTGCGGGGGGTGACATTCCATGCCAGTCTACAGCATGACCGGCTACGCCAGCGCCACCGCTGGCGCGGCCGAGACAGCGGTTTCGGCCTCGGCCACCGAGCTGCCAATCGCCCGATCTGCCGCGCTCTCGCGGGCCAGCGTCAGCGTCGAATTGCGCAGCGTCAACGGACGCTTTCTCGACCTGAACCTGCGTCTGCCCGACGACCTGCGCGCCCTCGAGCCCACACTGCGTGAACTGCTGACCGCCGTCTTTCGCCGCGGCAAGATCGAGCTGCGACTGAACACCCAGTCCAGCGCCGACACCGCCTGGCCGCAACCGCAGCCGGAGCAACTGAACCGGCTGTTGCACCTGCAAAGCACGATACGTGGCTGGCTACCCAGCGCACACGAGCTGTCGGTGAACGAGATCCTGCACTGGTGCAAGGCGAGTGCGTCCCACGGACAGCTGGACGACGCGGCGCTGGACGCCGCCAAGCGGGCCATTGCCGGACTGCGCGAGGCGCGTGCACGTGAAGGCCAGCGGCTGGTCGAGGTGCTGATGGTCGGGGTGAACCGCCTGCGCGATCTCGCCGCACGCGCTGAGCCCTTGGTGCCGGCCACCGTGCAACGCCAGCAGCAGAAATTCCTCGAGCGCTGGCAGGAGGCGCTGGAACAAACCGGCGCGACGCAAACCGTGTCGCGCGAAGCGCTGCAAGAGCGCGCGCTGAACGAGGCAGCGGCCTATGCGATCCGCATCGACGTGGCGGAAGAACTCGCTCGGCTGCGCGCCCATCTCGACGAGATGGCGCGGATGCTCGCCGCCGGCGGCGAGGTGGGGAAACGGCTCGATTTCCTGATTCAGGAACTGCTGCGTGAGGCGAACACCCTGGGGTCGAAAGCGTCGAGCCTGGAACTCACCACCATCTCGCTGGACATGAAAGTGTCGATCGAGCAGCTGCGCGAGCAGGTGCAGAATTTGGAGTAGCTCCTTGCCGCGCCACGAAGCACCCGCTTGCGATCGATTGGGTTATGCTCGCTCGCGCCCGCGGGCGGACTGGTTCACTGTGCGGCAAAAACCTCAAGAAAAGAGTGGAAGCAATGGCTGATCTGACAGGTGGCAACGGGGCAAAAAAAGCGATGGCGACTGCGGCCGAGGTCGCTTCCCAAATCATTGATCGCGCGGACCGTGATGTGGCTCTGGTCGTGCAGTTGGTGGGGGAAAGCCAATACCTGCTCGTGCGGCATTTCGAGACCTTCATTGAAGGCGAGCTGGCCCGGCGCGGCGTCGTTTACGGCGACCATTTGCTGCTGCGCCCGCTGGTGGAGACTCACGGCCGCGAATTGGCGGAGTTTGTGTTGAGTGGCGTCGCCATCCATCACCGGTTTGGCCTGAGCGCGCTTGAGAAACCCACGGGAGATCCGCTGCGTTTGCTCCGATCCGACCTGTGGGATTCGATCAGATCCCACACGGAGGACGCCGAACGCCACTTTGTGTCAGAAGCCGGCGGGATGCCAAAAATCATCGCTGAAGTCGAACAAAATCTGCCGAAGATGGTGCGCCGACCGGCAGGTTGACACCCGGCGGCGGCCGATGGATGGCCTGCCAACAGAAAACCCCAGTCGAGTCATCGATCTGGAGTTTTTTATGGAACCGGACGGGACGTCCGCAGACGTCCCGGAACCGCGTCACATGTGGTCGATCATGACCTGCCCGAAGCCGGAGCATGACACCTGGGTCGCACCTTCCATGAGGCGGGCGAAGTCGTAGGTCACCTTCTTCGACAAGATTGAACGCTTCATCGACGCAATGATCAGGTCGGCCGCTTCGATCCAGCCCATGTGGCGCAGCATCATTTCTGCGGAGAGGATCTCGGAACCGGGGTTCACGTAGTCCTTGCCGGCGTACTTCGGTGCGGTACCGTGGGTGGCTTCGAACATCGCGATCGAGTCGCTGAGGTTGGCGCCCGGCGCGATGCCGATGCCGCCGACCTGCGCAGCCAGCGCGTCGGACACATAGTCGCCGTTCAGGTTCAGCGTCGCGATTACCGAATACTCGGCCGGGCGCAGCAGGATCTGCTGCAGGAAGGCGTCGGCGATCGAATCCTTGACGACGATGTCCTTGCCGGTGTTCGGGTTCTTGAACTTGCACCAAGGGCCGCCGTCGATCAGCTGTGCGCCGAACTCGTGTTGCGCCAGTGCGTAAGCCCAGTCACGGAAGCCACCTTCGGTGTACTTCATGATGTTGCCCTTGTGCACGATCGTGACCGAGGGCTTGTCGTTGTCGATCGCGTACTGGATCGCCTTGCGCACCAGGCGCTCGGTGCCCTGCCTCGACACCGGCTTGATGCCGATGCCCGAGGTGTCGGGGAAGCGGATCTTCTTGACGCCGAACTCGTCCTGCAGGATCTTGATCAGGCGCTTGGCCTTTTCGCTCTCCGCCTCGAACTCGATGCCGGCGTAGATGTCTTCCGAGTTTTCGCGGAAGATGACCATGTTCGTCTTCTCGGGCTCTTTTACCGGGGAAGGCACACCCGTGAAATACTGGATCGGACGCAGGCAGACGTAGAGGTCGAGTTCCTGGCGCAGGGCCACGTTCAGCGAGCGGATGCCGCCGCCGACTGGCGTCGTCAGCGGGCCCTTGATCGACACCACATAGTCCTTCAACACCGTCAGCGTTTCTTCAGGCAGCCAGACATCGGGGCCATAAACCTGCGTCGACTTCTCGCCAGCGTAGATCTCCATCCAGTGGATCTTTTTCTTGCCGCCATAGCTCTTGGCCACGGCCGCGTCGACCACCTTGATCATCACTGGCGTGATGTCGAGTCCGGTGCCGTCGCCTTCGATGTAGGGAATGATCGGATGGTCGGGAACGTTCAGCGAAAAATCAGCGTTGACGGTGATCTTTTCGCCGTTCTCCGGCACTTTGATGTGTTGGTACATGGACGGTGGCTCCGCTTCGTGGGGGGCTGACAACTCAAGGTGAATTCAAGACTGCGAAACAATTCTAGTTCAGCGCTGTGTGCGGCTCGGGCGCCCGAAAGCCCTCGCCGATAATGAAACTCTGCCACTGTGACTGCATGCAATGAATGATCGAAATGGGCGCTTCACTCGCGCTGTAGCTCAGGGGCTGGGGCTGTTCGCGTGCGCCGTGTCGTGCCAGGCGCAAGGCACGACGCAGAACGCGGCGCAGAGCCTGCCCACACTGACGCTGAATGCCGGCATCCACCTCATCACCGCCGAACTGGCCCAGACCGGAGAACAGCGCGAGATCGGTCTGATGTTCCGTGAAGCGATGGCGGCCAACCACGGCATGCTGTTCGTCTTCGAGCAGGCCGGGCAGCAGTGCTTCTGGATGAAGAACACACTGCTGCCGCTCGATGTGGCCTTCATCGCCGACAACGGCACGGTCGTCAACACGGACAGGATGAAACCACGCACACTCGATGCGCATTGCTCGACCACACCTGTGCGCTTCGTGCTGGAAATGAACGATGGCTGGTTTGCGAAGCGCGGCGTCGCGGCCGGTTCGAAGCTGACAGGCAAGCCGTTCACACCATGAGCCTGCCCGGACGGTTCGCGCTCTCCACCAACGAAAACGCCGGTCACTGACCGGCGTTTTCGTTTCCAGGCGGCTCGCTCAGGCGAAATTCGCTTCCGCGAAGTCCCAGTTGACCAGCGAGGTCAGGAAGGTCTCGATCCACTTCGGACGCAGGTTGCGGTAGTCGATGTAGTAGGCGTGCTCCCACACGTCGACCGTCAGCAAGGCCTTGTCGCCGGTGGTCAGTGGCGTGCCGGCCGCGCCGGTGTTGACGATGTCGACCGAGCCATCGGCCTTCTTGACCAGCCAGGTCCAGCCGGAGCCGAAATTGCCGACGGCGCTCTTGGTGAAGGCTTCTTTGAAGGCGGCGTAGCTGCCGAACTTGGCGTTGATCGCCGCAGTCAGCGCGCCCTTGGGTTCACCACCGCCCGCTGGCTTCATGCCGTTCCAGAAGAAAGTGTGGTTCCAGATCTGCGCCGCGTTGTTGTAGACGCCGCCCGACGACTTCTTGATGATGTCTTCGAGGCTCAGGCTCTCGAACTCGGTGCCCTTTTGCAGGTTGTTCAGGTTCACCACGTAAGCGTTGTGGTGCTTGCCGTAGTGGTACTCCAGCGTTTCCTTGCTGAGGTGGGGCGCCAGGGCGTCGAGTGCATACGGCAAGGCCGGCAGGGT
>JAYVEB010000123.1:0-4672 GCA_043749095.1 Burkholderiales bacterium
ATCGCGCAGGAGCGATTTTCTCGAGCGTGCCAAGGGGTAAGGAACCCCTGAAATCACGAGTTTTCACGACAGCGGCCTTCTGCCGCCCAGACTCCTAGACGGGACGCGTCTGGGGCACGCGACGTGCGCCACGACTGCACAGCCGTGTGTTACCGGGTGTTAGCACCCGCGCGCTGCGGTCAGTCCATCAGCGAAGTCGCGGCCCTGGCGTGACTCAAGTGCCCAGTCATTACCCTTAAACTTTCTGCCGCGCTGGATTCACCGGTGTGATCCGTTCACCGAGAGAAATGTCGTCCACACCCGACGCGGCGTCCGAAGTCCCCGCGCCAAGACAAGTAAAAAGGACTCGGGGTACACCCTATATGTTTTAAAAAAACTTTATAAAACAATAGGTTGACTGCAATGCTATTCAAGAGCAGGTGTTGCTGCAGACCTTGCAAAACGCTCCATGGTCGATCATGAGTTGATCGACCCAAAAACTCCGATTCGTTCGGGTCGGTGGCAGAGGCCAGGCAGTTTTGTTGTGGAGACGTAACGATGACGACCGGCGACTCGTCGGCGCGGGTCCTGGGCATCGACGCAGTTGGCGCGATGACTGAAGTTCCCCTTGTTCTTATGAGTGATCGATTCGTGTCCGGCAAGGTGCTGAGCAGTCCCGCAGGCAAGCCGTTGATCGCGTTGAGTTTGATGTCAAGGCGTTTTGCACGGAGTTGGGCAGTCTTCCGGTGTTCGGAAAAGCAGCCAAGTCGGCTGTTCCAGCCCCTCATCGAAAAGACGAGGGTTTTCGCATGTGGCTGGTCTATAAATCAGCTCACTTGTGTTTTGTAATCAACCAATAATCCTGCCATCAATTTGTTTTTGGGGTCGGACTTGTTTGATTTTTGCTTAATCAAAAAAGCGTCGCAGACTATTAATTAGAAGCGATGCATGAAGGAGGCTGACGGTGGTTGTTCAGGCAGAGAAAGAGGAAGGCGGTTTCGCAAAGCTGCTCAATTTTCTAACTTCGTTACTCCCGATTGCGATCATCGGTGGTCTTTTGTACGCAGGCTTTTTTGTTAAAGGTACTGCTGTCGTCAAGAAGGTAGAGCCAAAGGCAATTGAGCGACGCGATAATTTTTACAGCATCACAACGCCTAACGATCAAATAGCTTGGGCTGTCGGTACTGGAGGAAAAATTGTCCGCAGTGACGACGGCGGCAAGACGTGGGCACGCCAAAAAGTGTCAACCATCGAAAACCTGCAAGGTATTGCTACTTGGGACGCTCAAACCGCCGTTGTGGTTGGTAACCGCGGCTTGGCTTTTCACACCACTGACGGAGGTAAGGAGTGGAAGCCTTCCGTCGTGCCGAAGTCTGACAACCCGAACAAGCTCTTGCGGGTCCGCGTATTTGGAGACACTGCTTGGGCAGTCGGTGAATTCGGCGGATTTTTCCGATCTGACGACAAGGGAGCAACTTTCACGCGGGTTCTGCCTGAGAAGGACAGCGCATTCAACGCGGTGACTTTCCGCGGGCAAACCGGCTACGTGGTGGGTGAGTTCGGCACCATGTTCAAAACCACCGATGGCGGAACCACGTGGAACCCCGTCACGCTGGAAAACAAGGTCAGCTTGATGGCCATTGATTTTCGCACGGACAACGATGGCGTGGCTGTCGGTTTGGCGGGCACGCTGATGACAACCTCGGATGGTGGCGCAACCTGGACCCTCATCCCTGATTTGACGCGAGAACATTTGTTTGACGTTCACTGGTACGAAGACAAATGGGTTGTTGTCGGAGACAAGGGCGTGATGATCACATCAGACGCTGGGGCTAAGAACTGGACCGTCGGCAAGATCTTCGAGGGTGATATTGCTTGGCGCACGCAAATGGTCAAGGCCGGCGCCAAGTCTTACGTGGTTGGCGCGAATCTTGGCATTCTGGAAGGTGGCAAGTTGTCCATCGTCGGTCGGTAATTTCCCTCGGAGAGAGATGTGAAAAATACTACTTTCAGCAGAGTCGAACATACGTTTGGACTCCTTATAAAGCATAGAAAACTGGTCGTTATCATCGTTGCTCTGCTGACGGCATTGATGGGGTTCTTGGCGAGCAAGGTTGAGGTCAAGACTGTATTCAGTGATTTACTGCCCAAAAATCACCCCTATGTTGCCGTTAACCAGAAATTCAAATCCACCTTTGGTGGATCGAATCTGGTCACCATCATGGTGGAAACGGAGCAAGGCGATATTTTCAATGAGAAGGTGTTGTCTCGCGTTCAAAAGCTGACTGTTGGTCTGCAGCAGGTTAACGGCATTGACACGTACCAGATCATTTCCATCGCTTCTAAAAAAATCAAGGAAGTTCGGGCTTCAACCGAAGGAGTTGAAACGAGGCCGATCATGTGGCCTGAGTTGCCAAAGGATGCGGCAGCCATGGCGAAGCTCAGGTCTGCCGTTTTGAACAACACGTTGGTTTACGGGCCGTATGTTTCGCTGGACTTGAAGGCCACGCTGATCACGGCCGACTTCCGGGACGGTGAGATCGATTACAGCAAGGCCTTCAACGAGATCATGGCCCAGGTCAAGGATGCGACTGGTGATGGCGTCAAAGTGCGCGTCGTGGGCGAACCGGTGCTGTACGGATGGGTCAATTTCTACCTTCACGAAACCATCCAGATCTTCTTCGCCGCGATTGCTTCACTGGTGATCATCTTGATGTTGATCACGCGGACGTGGCACGGAACGCTTCTTCCGTTGCTCGCCGGCAGCATTAGCGCGATCTGGGCTTTGGGTGCGGCCGAGTTGATGGGATTTCACCTTGACCCATTGGTCATCGTGGTGGCGTTCCTGATTACGGCTCAAGCGATTTCAAACTCCGTTCAGTTGATATCGCGATTTGATGACGAAATTGCCAGCGGTGTCACCAATTCCACTTCCGCGGTATTGGCCAGCGCGAAAAATCTCTTCAAGCCCAGCATGCTGGCCATCGTGGCGGATGCCGGGTGCGTGTTGGTCGTTGCTCTGACGCCGATCCCAATGCTGGAGAAAATTTCCTACATCGGTACCGTATGGATTTTTTCGATCATCATCAGCGCGCTGATCATGACCCCAGTGATGTTGTCTTGGGTCAAGCCGCGTATTCACTTCGTTCACCCGATCAATATTCGGCCGATTCTTGAGATGATTCTCAAGGTTTGTGCCAGCGTCGTGACGACGAAGTTTCGCTACGCAGTACTGACGATGGCGTTGCTCGTTTTTGTTGGGTCGGGTTGGTATGCATTCAACCTCAAGGTGGGCGATGCCAATCCTGGCTCGCCGATCTTGTGGCCGAACTCGTCCTACAACACGGACGCCACCGATATCAACCGGCAGTTTCAAGGCTCTGACCGGATGTTCGTCGTGATTGCTGGTAAGGACAAAGGATCGCTGCGCGAGCCCGAAGTCCTGCAGAGCATGACCAATTTCCAGCGCTACATGGAGTCGCAGCCTGAAGTGGGCGGTAGTATTTCCGTGGCAGACATCCTGCCGCAGGTTCGCCGTGCGCTTCGCGAAGGCAACCCCATGTACGCCGAGCTCGGTAACGACCCCAACGAGAACGCTGAATTGACATACATGTTCGTTGCGGGCTCCGACCCAGGCGATATGGACCGCTATCAAGACGCAGACGCAAAAAATGCAGCGGTGACGTTGTTTTTCCGAGACCACCAAGGGGAAACGATCAGAACCGCCATAGCCCGTGTGCAAGACTATGTCATTCAGAATCCGATCAAGAACGGTGAGTACTTGCTCGCAGGTGGTTTGGTTGGAGTGCTGGCTGCGGTGAACGAGGTCATTCTGGCGGGTCAGATCGAGGCGATTGCCTTGGCTTTGCTGGTTTTGGTGGTGTGTTGCACTGTCACTTATCGATCAACTGTTGCAGGTGTGTTCTTCATGATCCCGGTGATGTTGTCTAACACCATTACCTTCAGCTACATGGCCTGGGCCGGGATCGGTATGAATATCAACACCTTGCCGGTGGTTGCTTTGGGTATCGGGCTCGGGGTGGATTACACGTTCTACATCGTTGACGGTATTCGAGAAGAATTGCACCACTCTGCAAGTGTTGAAGCAGCCATTCTTAAGTCGTTGCGCAGTGCCGGGCGTGGTGTTCTGATCACAGCGCTGACGCTGATCACCAGCGTAGGGTTGTGGAGTTTCTCATCAGTGCGATTGCAAGCAGATATGGGCCTGTTGATTGCCTTGTGGTTGTCTATCTCGGCGTTCAGTGCGCTTTTCATCATGCCTGCGATTGTTTATGTGTTCCGCCCAGGTTTCATCGTTGGTAATAAAACGCATCCGATAGAGCAAGCCGAATCAGCAATGGTGATGTGAGGGTTGCCGTTTCCAGCCAAGGTTGTGCATTGCAAACTTGGTTGGGTTCGAACGGTTCATATGTGGTTCAAAAACGGAAGGAATGGAGACATGAAAAAACTAGATAAATTCAAGCGGGCTCTCCCGAGTCTTGCGGTGTCTGTGGCGCTCGGCGCCATGACGCTGTCCGCTGCACAAGCTGCAGAAGACGCCGCGCCAATTGCAGGCGCCGGTGATTTCAATTACGCGGTTTCGGGGTATTTGCGCGGCTGGCTCTCCATGAACTTGGAGAATCAGGACGAGTTGAGAACCCGCCATCAATTTCCGGGCCCTGGCACACCCAAC
>JAYVEB010000124.1:0-4668 GCA_043749095.1 Burkholderiales bacterium
GCGTGAAGCCGTTGCCAAGCTGAATGCTGCACGCCTCGCGGCCGACGTGATGGGCACACCCACACTGGTGATCGCCCGTACCGACGCTGAAGCTGCCGATCTGGTGACCAGTGATGTGGACGACAACGACAAGCCTTTCCTGACCGGCGGGCGCACTGTCGAAGGTTTCTTCCGCACGACGGCCGGACTCGAGCAGGCGATCTCGCGCGGACTGGCCTATGCCGAAGTGGCCGACATCGTCTGGTGCGAAACCGGCAAGCCCGACCTGGATTACGCGAAGCGCTTTGCCGCTGCGATCCACGCCAAGTTCCCGGGCAAGCTGCTGGCCTACAACTGCTCGCCGTCGTTCAACTGGAAGAAGAACCTCGATGACGCCACCATTGCCAAGTTCCAGCACGAACTCGGCAAGATGGGCTACAAGTTTCAGTTCATCACGCTGGCCGGTTTCCACAGCCTGAACTACTCGATGTTCAACCTGGCCTATGGCTATGCGCGTCAGAACATGACCGCGTTCGTCGAGTTGCAGCAGGCCGAATTCGCCGCCGCAGAGCGTGGCTTCACCGCCGTCAAGCACCAGCGTGAGGTCGGCACCGGCTACTTCGATGCCGTCACGACGACCATCGAGGCGCAGGCATCGACCGGTGCGCTGAAGGGTTCGACCGAGGACGAACAGTTCTTCGACAAGAACGAGCACTGATGGTTACGCGGTGATGCCGCCCGCGGTCGGGGGCGGCGTTACGATGGCGGTTTGGTCCGAAGGTATCAGGCCGTCGAGCCTTTTTCTTCTTGCCGCTGTCCTGAACCGAGCTCGATGTCACTGTGAATGCTCCCGCGATGTTGCTCCTCGTTGCCTTGCTCGCAGGCAGCGTGGTCGCTCAGGCCGCACCCGCCAGCGTGCAGCTCGATGAGTTGACCTGGACCGAAGTGCGTGACACCGTCAAAGCAGGCACGACCACGGTGATCATTCCGGTCGGAGGCACTGAACAAAGCGGGCCGCACATGGCCTTGGGCAAACACAATGCGCGCGTCAAGGTGTTGGCCGAGCGCATCGCGCAGACACTGGGCAACACGCTGGTGGCGCCGGTCGTCGCCTACGTGCCTGAAGGGCACATCTCGCCTCCGACACAGCACATGCGCTACCCCGGCACGGTGTCGATCCCCGATGAGGCCTTCAAGGCCCTCATCGATGGCGCTGCTCGCAGCTTCAAGCAGCATGGCTTCACCGACGTGGTGCTGATCGGCGACCATGGCGGCTACCAGCCGCTGCTCGAAGCCGTGGCCACCCGGCTGAACCGCGATTGGGCCTCGTCGCCAGCGCGAGCGCATTACGTTGGCGCTTATTACGATGCCGCCCAGAAACCTTACAACCAAGCGCTGCGCGACCACGGGTTGACCGACGCGCAAATCGGCTTGCACGCCGGTGCGGCGGACACCTCGTTGATGCTGGCGACGGACGCCAGCCTCGTGCGTCGAGATCAGATGAAAATCGACCGTGACGCTGTGGCTGAAAAAGCACTGGGCGTCAGCGGTGATCCACGACCTGCCAGCGCGGCACTCGGCCAGCTCGGCGTCGATCTGATCATCTCGCGCACCACGGCAGCGATACAAAAGGCGTTAGCCAAGCCGCGTTGAGTGATGACGAATATCCCCAATTCCGATACTTCACACCCTTCGATGTCACGATTCTTCAACCCATCTTTCCCGTCGCGGCGGCTGATTCCGGGCCTGGCGCTCGTCTGCGCCGTCGGCAGCATCAACTCACAGCCGCCGCAAACCGCTGCCGTGGCCAACGCTGGACCGGGGACCACGGTGCCCGGCATGCCGCCGGTGATCGATCGCCACAACCTGTACAGCGAGATAGGCGCCGGCAAGCTGAGCCCGGCAGTGCAAGGCGCGCTGGAGCGCGTCTACGTGCCGAACCGCGCCGCCAACACGGTGTCGGTGATCGATCCGAAGACGCTGAAGGTGATCGACACCTTCAAGGTCGGCCTCAACCCGCAGCACGTGGTGCCTTCGTGGGACTTGCGCACACTTTGGGTCGCCAACAATGCCGAGCGCAAAACGACCGGCAGCCTGACGCCGATCGATCCACTGACCGGCAAGCCCGGCGCATCGATCGCGGTGGACGACCCGTACAACATGTACAACACGCCCGACGGCCAGCACGCGATCGTGGTCGTGGAAGCGCACAAGCGCCTCGACTTCCGCAATGTGCACACGATGGCGCTGCAGTACTCGATCGAGACGCCCGATTGCGCCGGCATCAACCATGCCGATTTCTCGATCGACGGCCGCTACGCCTTCTTCACCTGCGAATTCAGCGGTGGCCTGACGAAGATCGACCTGGTCGACAAGCGGGTGATCGGTACCTTAAAACTGAGCCGCTACTTCGAGCGCCCGGAGGTGCTGTCGCTGCTGGCCAAGCCAGGCAAGAAGCCGCGCAAGATCCCTGATCCGTCGCAGCTCGGCGCTGAAATCTGCACCACCCCGGGCATGCCGCAGGATGTGCGTTTCTCACCCGACGGCACCGTGCTCTTCGTGGCCGACATGATGGCCGATGGGGTGCACCTGGTCGATGGCGCGAGCTTCAAGCAGGTCGGCTTCATCCCGACCGGCGTCGGCACCCACGGCCTGTACCCGAGCCGTGATGGCAAGAAACTCTACGTGGCCAACCGGGGCAGCAACAGCGTGGTCGGCAAGAAGCGCGGCAAGGGCAGCGTGTCGGTGATCGACTTCGCGACCCACCAGATCGAACACACCTGGCCAGTGCCCGGCGGTGGCAGCCCGGACATGGGCAACGTCAGCGCAGACGGCCGGCACCTGTGGCTGTCAGGCCGTTTCGACAATGTGGTCTACCGCTTCGACACCCAGACTGGCGCGGTCAACACCATCAAGGTCGGCCAGGAGCCGCACGGGCTCACCGTCTGGCCGCAGCCCGGCCGTTACTCACTGGGCCACACCGGCAACCTGCGCTGAAGTTCACGGTGCCGCGCGCCTGGCAGAGCGGCGCGGCGCCGACGCGGGCTTGAGCAGGCTGCGCACGCGGGTGCGCCGGCCATCGGACACCACCGCTTGCTCAACGGGCACCGAAGGCCCCTCGTCGCTGTAGCGTGGAGGCCAGTGCTTCAGCGTGGCCTGGCGCAGCAACGCGACGGCGCCGCTGGCGGTGTAGCTGCGCTCCATCACGTGGGTGACCATGCCGCGCCCGACCCGCTCGCTGATCACCAGCGTCGAACAGCGCGTGCCGTACTGCCGTTCGGGCGCGCGGATGAAGGCTGCCGACAGCGCCCGCTCCAGTTCGATGGGCACTCCGGTGGCGGGCAGGTCAGCGTCGGCGGCGAGCTGTCGATCGCCGAGCGCCGTGAACAGGGCCCCCGCCAGCGCATCGACCGAATCGGCACCGTCCAGCGCCAGACGCAGGCGGTTCTTCAACGCCGTGGTCTTCGGCCATGCCGTGTCCAGCGACGCATTCGATACGCTGTAGGTGCCGCGCTCCAGCCGCATCGGATGGCCACTGAGGTTGGACGCCCAGAAGCACTCCCCCCGCTTAAAATCGGCAGCGATCAGGTTGAAGCCGTTGTAGCCCAACAGCGCGGTGCGCATCCAGAACCGGTCGGTGGGCTCGGTGCCGGACAGCCACTGCGGCACGATCTGTCCGCGTGACGGCGCCTGCACATCGATGCGCGACAGGTCGCGCACATTGGTCAGCATCGCCAGCCGGCCTTGCGCGGTCAAGCCGAGCCAGGTGCCGCCGGCTTCCAGATCACGTCCACCGAGGATGGCCGGACCGTCGGCATCGGGTGTCCACCAGGCCAGGCGAGCGGCAGGGCGGGTGAAGAATTCATCGCGGTTGGCCGCCACCACCAGCGGGAAGCGCCGACTCTGATCGATGGCCAGCGCGATCAGGCACATGCGTCGAAGACCTCGGTATGGCGCGGGCCGTCGCACAGATGGCGCCACGCGGCGGCCTGTTGATCGATCGTCGCGCGCAGTGCATCGCTGATTCCGCCCGCGCTGGCACCGGGTAACACGGCGTAGGTTTCCATCCAGGTGTCCCAGCCCTCGGCTTGGTCGGTGCGCCGTAGCAGCCGCGCCTGCAGGCCGGGGAACTCGCGGCGCAAGCGATCCTGCATTTCGGTCACGGCGACCCGCAACGCATCGGCGTCACGCACGGCCACCCGGTAATACACGTACAACTCTCGCGACATCGGGGTGTCGTTTCAAGCCATCTCGGTGCTCGGCACCTGGTAAGGCATCGGGCAGGGCGTCAGCAGCAGTCCATCGGGTACACCCAGGTGCAAAGTGCCGCCGTCGAACACCGACAGCTTGACTTCGACCAGCGCGTGGTGCACCTGCGACCTTGCATCGCCGTCCGGCGCAGGTGCTGCGCTGGCGACGAGCCCAGCGGGCTGTGTCGGGTCGGCACTGTGGAACACCTCCTGGCCGGCGGTGATCGGCGCATTGCCCGCGAACAGAAAGGTCCGGCGCTTGGCCGTGCCACGGTATTGCGAGCGGGCCACGACCTCCTGGCCCGGGTAGCAGCCCTTCTGGAAATTGACCGCGCCGATCAGCTCGAAATTCAGCATCTGTGGCACGAACTGATCGACGGTCGCGGCCTCGATCGTCACGACGCCGCTGTCGACTTCGAGCCGCTGCCAGGCGGCGAGT
>JAYVEB010000125.1:0-14267 GCA_043749095.1 Burkholderiales bacterium
TCCTTACCCCTTGGCACGCTCGAGAAAATCGCTCCTGCGCGATTCTGGAAGCTCGGAAATCAAGCCATCATTTTGGAATATTCCTGCCGCCCAGACTCCCAGCCGGGCACGGCGGCCACGGGCAGCGACGCGATGCCCTGGATCAGGCGGCGGCGGTTGACGGAAGGGATGAATGAATCGTCACGGTCATTCGACATGGGGGCTCCTGCGGTGGTCTCGAAGGCGGGGCGGGTTGCACTTCGCTTGAGACGCATGGTGCTCAGGAACACGCGCAGATCGAATACGTCAATCAACGTAGGCGGCAGTGCAGCAACGCGGTCAGCATCGAATCCGGGCCGAGAACAAAGCGGAACGTTTCTTGCCCTCCCTGCTGAGTGCACACAGAAACGATCCCACCCCCGCCCGCCTTGACTGCCGCCACCCAGAAGATCTTTCGCATCCGCCGCGACTACAACGCCTGGGTGGCCGACGAGTCGATGGAGGACTACGCGCTGCGCTACACGCCGCGCAGCTTTCGCAAGTGGTCGGAGCTGCGGGTGGCCAACACCGCGTTCGGCGCGGTGTCGTTCCTGGCGCTGGAAGCCATCGGCGGGGCGATCGCACTGAACTACGGCTTCACCAACGCGCTGTGGGCGATCCTGACGGTGGGCTTGATCACCTTCCTGACCGGTCTGCCGATCAGCTACTACGCCGCGCGCTACGGCGTCGACATGGACCTGCTGACGTGCGGTGCTGGCTTCGGCTACCTGGGCTCGACGATCACCTCGTTGATCTACGCGAGCTTCACCTTCATCTTCTTCGCGCTGGAAGCGGCCATCATGGCGCTGGCGCTGCAGATGTTCTTCGACATCCCGATCGCCTGGTGCTACGTCATCAGCTCGCTGCTGATCATCACCGATGGTGATTCGCGGGATCACGCTGATCTCGAAGCTGCAGATGTGGACGCAGCCGGTGTGGGGCGTGCTGCTGCTGCTGCCCTACCTGGCCATCTGCTGGAAGAACCCGCAGGCCTGCACCGATTTCATGGGCCTGACCGGCCGCACCTCGGGCAGCAGCGAGTTCGATCCGCTCATGTTTGGTGCGGCGGCGACGGTGGCATTCTCGTTGGTGGTGCAGATCGGCGAGCAGGTCGACTTCCTGCCTTTCCTGCCGGAGCAAACGCGCACCAACCGCAAGCGGTGGTGGGCGGCGGTGCTGATGGCCGGTCCCGGCTGGATCGTCCCGGGCATGCTGAAGATGCTGGGCGGCGCCTTCCTCGCGTTCCTGGTGCTGCAGCACGAGCTGCCAGCGGCCAAGGCGATCGAGCCGACGCAGATGTACCTGGCGGCCTACAGCTATGTGTTCACCGACCCGGCCTGGGTGCTGGCCGCCACAGTGATCTTCGTGGTGGTGTCACAGGTCAAGATCAACCTGACCAATGCCTACGCCGGCTCACTGGCGTGGTCGAACTTCTTCGCACGGCTGACGCACAGCCACCCGGGGCGCGTGGTCTGGCTGGTGTTCAACGTGCTGATCGCGGTGCTGCTGATGACGCTGGGCGTGTTCCAGGCGCTCGAAAAGGTGCTCGGGCTGTACAGCAACGTGGCCATCGCATGGGTCGGTGCGCTGGTCGCCGACCTGGTGATCAACAAGCCGCTGGGCTGGAGCCCGAAGGGCATCGAGTTCAAGCGCGCCCACCTGTACGACATCAACCCGGTGGGCATGCTGTCGATGCTGCTGGCTGCGGCACTGGCGGTGGTGGCCTATTCCGGCACGCTGGGGCCGCAGGCGCAGGCCTTTGCACCGTTCATCGCACTGGTCACTGCGATGGGGCTGTCGCCGCTGCTGGCGTGGTGGACGAAGGGCCGCTACTACATCGCGCGTCAGCCGCAGGCGCTGGGCAAACCCGGCCAGGTGCTCAAGTGCAGCGTCTGCGAGAACCGCTTCGAAACCGAAGACATGGCGCACTGCCCCGCCTACAGCGCCCCGATCTGCTCCTTGTGCTGCACGCTCGAATCGCGCTGCCACGACCGCTGCAAGACCGGCTCGCGCGCGGCCGAACAGGCCGAAGGTCTGCTGACCTCGCTGCTGCCAGCATCGCTGTCGAGCCGCGTCAATTTCCGCGTGGGCCACTACCTGGTGATCGCGCTGTCGCTGTGCATGCTGCTGGCGGTGGTGATGGCGATGGTCTACACGCAGGAAGTCGGACCCACGCTGTCGCTCGACACGCAGGTGCTGCTGCTGATCGTGGCCGTGTGCAGCTGGTGGGTGGTGCTGGGCAGCGAAAGCCGGCGCCTGGCGCAGGACGAGTCGAACCGCCAGAACCAGCTGCTGCAGCGCGAGATCGAGGCTCACTCGCGCACCGATGCGGCCCTGCAGGCGGCGCGTGACGTGGCCGAATCGGCCAACCAGGCAAAGACCCGCTACGTGGCCGGCATGACGCACGAGCTGCGCACACCGCTCAACAGCATCCTCGGCTATTCGCAGATCCTGCTGAAGGACGAGGCGCTGGCGACCACCCCGCGTGAGGCGGTGCAGACGATCCAGCGCAGCGGCGAGCACCTGCTGGCACTGATCGATGGCCTGCTTGATTTGGCGCGCATCGAGGCCGGCCGCCTGCAGCTCGAACCGATGCCGCTGCACCTGCCGGACTTCCTCGATGAACTGGTGCGCATGGTCAGCCCGCAGGCCGAGGCCAAGGGACTGGCCTTCGTCCACACCCGTGCCGGCCACCTGCCGACCTGGGTCAAGGCCGATGCGAAGCGCTTGCGCCAGATCCTGATCAACCTGCTGGCCAATGCGGTGCGCTTCACCGACACCGGCACCGTCACGCTGCACGTCGATCCGCGCAAGCAGGTGGTGCGCTTCGACGTGGTCGACACCCTCGTCGGCGTGCTGCCACAGGACCGCGAGCGCATCTTCCTGCCCTTCGAGCGCGGCGCCGCCGGGCGACGGCAAGGCGGCGAGCCAGGCACCGGCCTCGGCCTGACGATCACCGGCCTGCTGACCTCGCTGATGGGTGGCGACCTCACGCTCGCCAGCACCTCGGGCCAGGGCAGCACCTTCAGCGTGCGGGTCTACCTGACCGAGACCGCCGATCCGGGCCCGCTGCGCGAGATGCCACGCCAGATCGTCAGCTACTTCGGCGAGCGGCGCACCTTGCTGGTTGTCGACGACCAGCCGGTACAGCGGCAGATGCTGGCCGGTATGCTGATCCCGCTGGTTTCGAGGTGCGTGAAGCGGCCAGTGGAGCCGAATGCCTGGCCAGCCTGCACGAGACCGTGCCCGATGCCATCCTGCTCGACATCACGATGGACGACATGGACGGCTGGCAGGCGGCCACACGGCTGCGCGCGGCCGGCTACACCGAGGTGCCGATCATCATGGTCTCGGCCAATGTGTTCGAGAACCAGGTGCAGCGGCTGCGTGCGGCCCAGTGCCAGGGCTTCGTGGCCAAGCCGGTGCTCGAATCAGAGCTGATCGCCGCGCTGCACCGCACGCTGGGTCTGGAATGGCGCGTCGCCAGCACGTCCTGCCTGCCGACCGAGGGGATCGACCCTGTGTCGACTGGACGCCTGGAGCTGCCCGACCGGGTGCGCACCGACCTGCTGCGCCTCGCACGCGTTGGCCATGTGCGAGGGCTGCAGACCGCGCTCGATGGCATCGCCGAAGCCGACCCGTCTCTGGCCGCGTCATGCACGCGGCTGCGCGGTCTGGTCAGCCGCTTCGAGATGGATCGCCTGCAAACGCTGTTGATGGACGAAGCCGAAGTCACCTGACCCTGTCAACGCAACCTGCCGCCTACGCCATGACACTGCACGCTATGGAACTGACTCCCGCCAGCGATCGCCCCGTGGTGCTGGTCGTCGACGACGCCCCCAGCAGCCTGGGCGTGCTGTGCGACACGCTGGAGAGCGCCGGCTACACCGTGCTGGTCGCCGGTGATGGCGAGACCGCCCTGCAGCGCCTCGAACTGGTGACGCCCGATGCGATCCTGCTCGACGGCCTGATGCCCGGGCTGTCGGGTTTCGAAACCTGCCGCCGCATCAAGGAAACGCCCGCATGGGCGCATGTGCCGGTGATCTTCATGACCGGCCTGTCGGAAACCTCGAATGTCGTCGAGGGCTTCGCCTGCGGCGGCGTCGACTACGTCGTCAAGCCGCTGCGCGCGCAGGAAGTGCTGGCGCGGCTGCACACCCATGCGCGCAATGCTCGCATCACGCGGATGGCGCGCGATGCGGTCGATGTGGCCGGCCTCGGCGTGGTGTTCGTCGATGCGCTCGGGCGAATCGCCTGGCGCTCGCCGCAGGCAGCGGTGTGGCTGCAGGCGCTGGACGACGGCAGTGGCGCGGGCCAGTTGCCGATCGCGCTGCGCGCGGCACTGGATGTCGCGCTGGAAGCCGACAGCACGCAGGTGGTGAACACCCACACCGACCCGCCACTGTCGGTGCGCAACATGGGTACCGCCGCGCTGGGCGAAACGATGCTGCTGCTCGAACTGCAACGCGAAGGCACGCTGGCCTCGTCGCGCCTGGCCCATGCCGCGCTGACGCCGCGCGAGACCGAGGTGCTGTCGTGGCTGGCCAAGGGCAAGACCAACCGCGACATCGCCGACATCGTCGGCATGAGCCCGCGCACCGTCAACAAGCACCTGGAGCATGTGTTCGAAAAGCTCGGCGTCGAGACCCGCGCGGCGGCGGCGGCCCTGGCAAGCGGTCGCTTGCCATGAACCATTCACAAGCGGTCGCTTGCCCTGAAAGATTCCACAAGTGGCTGCTTGCCGCGACCCACTTCTCGCCCAGGGCACCGGCCGCTACCATCCCACGACCCGCGAATCACCCGAGCCTCCGATGGAACTGACCCCGCGCGAAAAAGACAAGCTGCTGATCTTCACCGCCGCGCTGCTGGCCGAACGCCGGCGTGCGCGGGGCCTGAAGTTGAACTACCCGGAGGCGGTTGCGCTGATCAGCGCCGCGATCATGGAAGGCGCGCGCGATGGCAAGACCGTGGCAACGCTGATGAGCGACGGCAAGCTGATCCTGACGCGCGCCGACGTGATGGACGGCGTGGCCGAGATGATCCCCGACATCCAAATGGAAGCGACCTTCCCCGACGGCACCAAGCTGGTGACCGTGCATCAGCCGATCACCTGACCCCATCCATGAAGGAGACACCATGAGAAGGTTCGCTTTACTGCTGTTGGCACCATCGCTCGCGTTGGCGCATCCGGGTCACGGCATGGGTGACGGAGGGCACTGGCACCCGTCGGACACCTGGGGCTACCTCGCGTTGGCCGCGATGGTGGCCATCACCGTCTGGGGGAGCCGCAACAAGTGATCCCCGGCGAACTGCTCACCGACGGCCCCGACCACCCGATCAACGTCGGGCGGCGAACGATCACCGCCGTGGTCGAGAACAGCGGCGACCGGCCGATCCAGGTCGGCTCGCACTACCACTTTGCCGAGACCAATGGCGCGCTGGTGTTCGACCGAGCGGCGGCGCGCGGCATGCGGCTGAACATCGCCTCGGGCACCGCAGTGCGCTTCGAGCCCGGCCAGCAGCGCACCGTCGAGCTGGTCGATTTCGCCGGCGACCGGCAGGTCTACGGCTTCCGCGCGCAGGTGCAGGGCGCGCTTTGAGCCGCCTGCTCTGAACACGCACTTCTGACGCTATTTCTCAATACGATTTCGCCGGATCCCCATGGCCACGATCCTCCGCCGCGCCTACGCCGAGATGTTCGGCCCCACCACCGGAGACCGGCTGCGGCTGGCCGACACTGAACTGATCATCGAGGTCGAGCAGGACTACACGCTGCGCGCCGGCATGGGCTTGACGAACGCCGCCGGACAAGCCGTCGGCTACGGCGAAGAAGTGAAGTTCGGCGGCGGCAAGACGATCCGCGACGGCATGGGCCAATCGCAGCGCATCAACGGGCCGGGCGCGCACGAAGCCGTCGACTGCGTGCTGACCAACGCGCTGATCCTCGACCACTGGGGCATCGTCAAGGCCGACATCGGCCTGCGCGGCGGGCGCATCGCGGCGATCGGCAAGGCCGGCAACCCCGATGTGCAGCCGGGCGTCGACATCGTGATCGGCCCGGGCACCGAGATCATCGCAGCCGAGGGTCTGATCGTCACCGCCGGCGGCATCGACAGCCACATCCACTTCATCTGCCCGCAGCAGATCGAGGAAGCGCTGATGAGCGGCGTGACCACTATGCTGGGTGGCGGCACCGGGCCGGCCACCGGCACTTATGCGACCACGTGCACGCCGGGCCCGGCCAACATCGCGCGCATGCTGCAGGCGGCCGATGCCTTCCCGATGAACCTCGGCTTCTTCGGCAAGGGCAACGCCAGCCAGCCGGCGGCGCTGCGCCAGCAGATCGATGCCGGCGTGATCGGCCTGAAATTGCACGAAGACTGGGGCACGACGCCGGCCGCGATCGACTGCTGCCTGACGGTGGCCGAAGAGACCGACACGCAGGTGGCGATCCACACCGACACACTGAACGAAAGCGGTTTCGTCGAGGACACGATCGCCGCGTTCAAGGGTCGCACGATCCACACCTTCCACACCGAAGGCGCGGGTGGCGGCCACGCGCCCGACATCCTGAAAGTGGTCGGCGAAGCGAACGTGCTGCCAAGCTCGACCAACCCGACGCGCCCCTACACGATCAACACCATCGACGAACACCTCGACATGTTGATGGTGTGCCACCACCTCGACGCGTCCATCGCCGAAGACCTGGCCTTCGCCGAGAGCCGCATCCGCCGCGAGACCATCGCGGCTGAAGACGTGTTGCACGACCTGGGCGCGATCAGCATGTTCAGCAGCGACTCGCAGGCGATGGGCCGCGTCGGCGAGGTCGTGCTGCGCTGCTGGCAGACGGCGCACAAGATGAAGGTGCAGCGCGGCAGCCTGACGGGCGACACCGATCGCCACGACAACACTCGCGCCAAGCGCTACATCGCCAAGTACACGATCAACCCTGCGATCGCCCACGGCATTTCGCACGAGGTGGGCAGCATCGAGGTCGGCAAGTGGGCTGATCTGGTGCTGTGGAAGCCGGCCTTCTTCGGCGTCAAGCCCTCGCTGATCCTGAAGGGCGGCTTCATTGCTGCGGCTGCGATGGGAGACCCGAACGCCAGCATCCCGACGCCGCAGCCGGTGCACTACCGGCCGATGTTCGGCGCCTTCGGCGGCGCGCTGCACCAGGGCTCACTGACCTTCATGAGCCAGGCAGCCATCGATGGCGGTGTGCAGGACGTGCTGGGCCTGCACAAGCGCATCGCCGCGGTGAGGAATTGCCGCACGGTGCAAAAGCAGCACATGGTGCACAACCACTACGCACCGAAGATGGAAGTCGATGCGCAGACCTACCACGTGCGTGCCGACGGCGTGTTGCTGACCTGCGAGCCGGCGTCGGTGCTGCCGATGGCGCAGCGGTACTTTTTGTTCTGAGTCTTCTGCCCGAGTCGAGGTGCAGGGCTTGGAGCGTTGCGACGGGTAGCTGTGTTGCGCTCGTGTCCCCCGGGGCGAAAAAGACCGCCCCTCCTCCTTTACCTCGCTCCACACAACGACTCGTCACAACGCTCCGGCCACCACCGAAGCGTTTGAGATGCCCCGGCCTGGGGGACATGAGCGGAGCCGGTCACCCCGTGCCCTCGACGGCACCGCGCGCAAGCTTGCATGCGAACCCTATCGATGTCAGTCGCTCAGGTCGCCGGAAACGCGATCAAGTGGTCCATGTCGAGGCGTATGCCGATGGCTTCGCTGATGCGGTGGTTGTGGTGCGACGGCACCATCAACAGCACGCGGGTGCCGCTGGCAAGCTCAAGCATGTAGAGGATCTGCGCGCCGCGGAACGCCTTGTGTCGCACGATCGCCTGCACCGGGCTGGTGTCGTCGTGCACCACATCGTCGGGTCGCAGCAGCACGTCAATCTGGCAGCCGATCGGGCACGGGCTGCCGTCGGGGGCATAACGGATCGTGTCCATGGCCGACACCGCGCCGATCTCGATCGCGAGTTGCCGGTCCGCCACCACGGTGCCACGCAAGAACACGCCCTGCCCGATGAAATCGGCCACGAAACGACTGGCTGGGCGGTGGTACAGGTTGTAGGCGGTGTCGATCTGCTGGATGCGGCCTTCGGACATCACCGCGACCTCGTCGGCCATCGCAAAGGCCTCGTTCTGATCGTGGGTGACGAACACCGCGGTGGTGTGGGTGGCCTTCAGGATCTCGCGCACTTCGGCGGCGAGTTGTTCGCGCAGTTCGACATCGAGGTTCGAGAACGGCTCGTCCATCAGCAGCAGACGCGGCTGCGGCGCCAGCGCGCGGGCCAGCGCGACCCGCTTCTGCTGGCCGCCAGACAGTTCGTGCGGAAAGCGGTGCGCCTTCGATCGCAGGCCGACCATGTCGAGCAGGCGCTCGACGCGCGCCTTGTCGTCAGCGCTGCCGCGTGTTCCGAAGGCGACGTTGCGCTCGACATTCAAATGAGGGAACAGCGCGTAGTCCTGGAACACCATGCCGATGCGGCGCTGCTCGGGCGGCAAATGCCGGCCCGGACCGCTGACCACCTCGCCGGCGATGCGGATGTCACCACCGGCCAGTGGCTCAAAGCCGCCGATGCAGCGCAGCACCGTTGTCTTGCCGCAGCCTGAGGGTCCGATCAGGCAGCAGATGTTGCCCGCGGGCAAGGCCAGGGTCAGCCCGTCGACCGTGGGCAGCGCGCCGTACATGTGACGCACGGCGTTGAGGCTCAGGACGGGGACGGCAATCGGGATGGTCATGGATGAAGCCGGGGTGCCGAATGTACGGCTCGTTCGCTGCGATGCCCGGCAGGACGGGTGTCGGCTAGGCTGACCGGTGGAGTCCGGGCGGGTGTTGGCAGCACCGATGGCACCACCGATGACACGTCACCTCGCCCACGAGTCGTACACTGCCTGCGAATCAATCGCGTTTGCGACGCGCTGCGATGATACCCCTCGCATGACTGCCACCCTGTCCTCCGCCCCTTCCTCGATTCCCTGCTCCGTTGCCATGCCGGATAGGTGGCGGGTCGGCTGGCTGAGCATGGCAGCGGCCGTGGTGGCGCTGTTCGTCGCGTTGCCGATCATTTCGGTGGCAACGAACGTGTTCTCGACAGGCACCAGCGGCACCTGGGCGCACCTGTCATCGACGGTGCTGCCGGACTACATCGCGACGACGCTGTGGCTGTGCGTCGGCGTCGGCAGCCTGGCCGCACTGGTGGGTGTGGGCACCGCCTGGCTGGTCACGCATTTCGATTTCCCGCTGCGCCGAACCTTTGAGTGGGCGTTGGTGCTCCCTCTTGCGATGACGGCGTATGTGATGGCCTACGCCTACACCGACGTTCTGCAGTTCGTCGGGCCACTGCAGAGCTGGCTGCGCGCGACGATGGGCTGGACGCGTGCCGATTACTGGTTCCCCGACGTGCGGACGCTGGGTGGGGCGGTGGTGATGTTCTCTTTCGTCCTGTACCCGTATGTATTCATGCTGGCGCGCTCAGCCTTCATGGAGCGCGGCGCCGCGGTCATCGAGGCCGGCCGCTCGCTGGGACTGTCGCCATGGCGCAGATTCCTGCAGGTGTCGTTGCCGATGGCGCGACCCGCGATCGCCGCAGGCACGGCGCTGGCCCTGATGGAAACGCTGGCCGACTACGGCACGGTGTCGTACTTCGCGGTGCAGACCTTCACCACCGGCATCTACCGCGCCTGGTTCTCGCTCGGCGATCGGGCTGCCGCCGCGCAGTTGGCGATGTGCCTGCTCGGCTTCGTTGTGGTCCTGCTGGCGCTGGAGCGGCAGTCGCGCGGCGCGGCGCGCTTCCACGGCAGTGGCCTGCGGCGCCATCCGGCACGCGGCGCGCCTTTGACCGGCCTGCGTGCCTCGGTCGCGGTCACGGTCTGCGTGCTGCCGATCCTGATCGGCTTCATCGTGCCGGGCGGCGTGCTGTTGCATATGGCGCTCACAGAAGGCGATGCGCAGTTCGGTGCACGCTTTTTCACGCTCGCACGCAACAGCGTCGTCGTGGCCGGCTTGGCCGCGGCGCTGGCGGTGGCGCTGGCGCTGGCGCTGCTGGTCGCCTACGCGAAACGGCTGGAACCGCGCCCGCTGACCCGCACCGCGCACTGGGCGGTCGGGCTGGGCTACGCGCTGCCGGGGTCGGTGATCGCGGTCGGCGTGCTGATTCCGGTGGCCAGGTTCGACAACGCGATGGCACATTGGCTGCATGCCAGCTTCGGCTGGAACACCGGCCTGCTGTTCACCGGCACGATCGCCGCGCTCGTGTTTGCCTGCCTGGTGCGCTTCATGACCGCGGCGCTGCAGACCGTCGATTCGACGCTGCACCGCGTCACGCCACACATGGACGACGCCGCGCGCAGTCTGGGCCTGACGCCGGCGCGTACGCTGCGTCGGGTGCACCTGCCGCTGCTGCGGCGTGGCCTGCTCACCGCCGGGCTGCTGGTTTTCATCGACGTGATGAAAGAGCTACCTGCCACGCTGGTGATGCGCCCGTTCAACTTCGACACGCTGGCCACGCAGGCCTACACGCTCGCGTCTGACGAGCGGCTCGCCGAAGCCTCGACGGCGACGATCACCATCGTCGCCGTCGGCTTGCTGCCACTGATCGTGCTGTGCCGCCAGATCGCCCGCGAGCGGCAGTAACGTCGATCAGCAACCAGCTTGGTGACAGTCAGCGCCAGCCGGCGCGGTCGTAGACGCGCTGGGCCAGCGCGGTGTTGCTCGCCAGCTGCCCGATCGGCAAGGCATCGGCCTTGAACGGGCCCAGGGCTTCAAGTGCAGGGTTCTTGATCTGCGCGGTCTTCACCACCGGCCATTCATTGTTGCCGTCAGCGAAGTAGGCCTGCGCGGAGTCACTGGCGAGGTACTCGAGGAACTTCAACGCCGACGCCTGGTTTGGCGCGTACTTGGTGATGCCGGCGCCTGAGACATTGATGTGTGCACCCCACGTCTTCTGATTTGGCCAGACGACGCCCAAGGCCCGCACGACCTGCTGGTCTTCCGGCTTGGCCGAACGCATCAGGCGGGCGAGGTAGTAACTGTTCGAGATCGCCACACCGCATTCACCCGCGGCCACCGCCTTCAACTGGTCGGTGTCGCCGCCTTTGGGCGCCCTGGCGAAATTTGCGACCAGGCCTCGCACCCATTCCTCAGTCTTCGCCTCGCCCTCGTGCGAGAGCATTGCCGCGCCCAGCGACAGGTTGTACGGGTGCGCGCCCGACCGCACACAGACCTGATTCTTCAAACGCGGCAGCGCGAGGTCTTCGTAGGTCTGCACCCACTCGGGGTTGACGGTGGCCTTGCTGTAGACGATTACCCGCGCACGCGCCGAGAACGCAGCCCAGTTCGGTGTGCGCAGTGACGCTGGAATGCGCGCTTCGATCACTGCGGACTTCAGCGGCTGGAACAGCCCTGCCTTGTCGGCGATCTCCAGGCGCGCGGCATCGACCGTGATCAGCACGTCGGCCGGGCTGCTGGCAGCTTCGTTCTTGAGGCGCTCGAGCAGTTCGTCTTCCTTGCCATCGAGCCGGTTGATCTTGATGCCGGTCTGCTTTGTGAAGTCGGTGTACAGCGCCTCATCGGTCTGGTAGTGCCGCGCCGAGTAGATGTTGAGCTCGCCCTGCGCATGCACCAGGGAGGTGGCCAACAAGGTAGCCAGCGCGCCAGCGGCGACGATGCCAGCACCGAAAATAGGTTGCAGACGGATCATGGACCGGCCTCGGTGGGTGGATGGCGGAAAAGAGAGAAACTCAGAGCAGAACTGTAGCCGAAACAATTCTCATTAACATCCTAATATCTACGCTGCCGGCGATGGTTTCACGCCGCCCCGAATGCCGATGTCTGTCGCGGCGTGAACCTTACTCATGCCAGACTAGCAGCCTTGTTCACCTCTTTAATTGCGCCTCTGGCGTCCACCGATATGTCCACCCTGCTCACAATCAACAAGCTCATCCCTCAGGGGCGTGGACTGAGCCGTGTGCTGCTCGCCCGTGCCGCCACCGTGTCGCTGGACTGGGACGTGCGCCAGAAAAGCCGCTTCGATGCCACCGACTCGCAGGGCCGCGCGATCGGCGTGTTCCTGACTCGCGGGGCGGTGGTGCGGGGCGGCGATGTGCTGGTCGCCGAGGATGGCTCGCTGATCGCGGTGCAGGCTGCGCCACAGGCGGTGCTGTTGGTCTCGCCCTGCACGGAACACGGGTCGAGCTTCGACCTGGTTAGAGCGGCTTACCACCTCGGCAACCGACACGTGCCGCTGGAGCTGAAGCCCGACCACCTGAAGCTCGAACCTGACCATGTGCTGGCCGACCTGCTGCGCCAGATGCACCTGACGGTGGCCGAAGCGAGTGCGCCGTTCGAACCAGAGAGCGGGGCGTACGCAGCGGCCGCGCCGTCCGTTGGGCATGATCACAACCACTCGCACGACCATGGGCACGGGCACGGGCACGACGACCACGGACATGCCCACGCACCATCGGCAACAGCGGCGCCCAAGGTCATCCCGATCCAGAGCGCACCCGCGCCCCATGTCCACGGCCCGGGCTGCAAGCACGACCATTGATGAGCGCCCCCCGGGTGCGCCCCAGCGCGCGGTCAGCTCGCCAGCGAGACCATCGACGGCCTGCGGCGACAGCGCACAGCCTGACGGCCGCCTCGCTACTGCAACTGATCTGGCTCGCGTCCCCTGCCCTGCCGGTGGGCGGGTTCAGTTATTCCGAGGTGCTCGAAGCAGCGGTGGACGCCGGCCTCGCTGCGACCGAAGCCGATGCCTGCCGATGGTTGCAAGACCAACTGCACCTGGGGCTGGCGCGCGGCGATCTGGCCTTGGTCGCACGGGCGCACAGCGCTTGGCGGCGCGACGATGCCGACGAGATTGCCGCGCTCAACACCTGGGTGGTGACCACGCGCGAAAGCCACGAACTGCGCCAGCAGACCGAGCAGATGGGCCGCTCGCTGGTCGAGTGGATGAAGAACCGGCCGCTCGACGCGCGCCACGGCGACCAACTTCAGATGCTGGCGGCGCTGCGACCGGCGCCGACCTGGCCACTGGCCTTCGCGCTGGCCGCGTTGCAGGCCGGCGCGCCGTGCCGCGAATCACTGCTGTGCTTCGCTTTCGGCTGGGCCGAGAACATGGTGCAAGCGGCTTTGAAATCGGTGCCGCTCGGGCAGTCGGCGGGTCAGCGCATCCTGAGTGCGGTGGCGGCCGAGATACCTGACGCCGTCGATGCCGCGATCCAGCTCGGCGACGCCGAACGCCAGGTCTGCACGCCGATGCTGGCGATCCTGTCGGCACAGCACGAAACTCAGTACTCACGGCTGTTCAGGTCCTGAACTTGCTGCTTCAATTCCGACTTCCTGGAACCACCGCCATGCCCGCACTGCACAGCATCGCCCACCGCACGAAGAAGCTGCCCCCGCTGCGCGTCGGCGTCGGTGGGCCGGTGGGATCGGGCAAGACGACGCTGGTCGAGATGCTGTGCAAGACGATGCGCGAGCGCTACGACCTGGTGGTCGTGACCAACGACATCTACACGAAGGAAGACCAGCGTCTGCTGACCGTGGCCGGCGCGTTGTCGGCCGACCGGATCATGGGCGTGGAAACCGGCGGCTGCCCGCACACCGCGATCCGCGAAGATGCGTCGATCAACCTCGAAGCGGTCGACCGCATGCTGGAGAAATTCCCCGACGCCGACATCGTGTTCATCGAGTCCGGCGGCGACAACCTGGCGGCAACCTTCAGCCCTGAACTCAGCGATCTGACGATCTACGTGATCGATGTGGCGGCCGGCGAGAAGATCCCACGCAAGGGCGGGCCCGGCATCACGAAGAGCGATCTGTTCGTCATCAACAAGATCGACCTCGCGCCTTACGTCGGCGCCGACCTCGAGGTCATGAAGGCCGACACCACCCGCATGCGCACCAGCGCGCAGGGGTTGCGGCCTTTCGTGATGAGCAACCTGAAAACCCGTCAGGGCCTGGCCGACGTGGTCAGCTTCATCGAGCGCAAGGGCATGTTGACAGGCGCTTCAGTCTGATACGGACTGGCAGTCAGGCTTGTCACTCTGCGCGCTGAGCTGCCGAAGGCGTGGGGTGACCGGCTCCGCTCATGTCCCCCGGGCCGGGTCACTTCCCAAACGCTTCGGGCAAGACCGATCCGGCCCTCCTTCTTTACTTTGCTGCGCCGGTCACCCCACGCACTCGACAGCCGGCACCGCTGTCGCATGCGCAGATTTCAAGCCCCGACCGCC
>JAYVEB010000126.1:0-14249 GCA_043749095.1 Burkholderiales bacterium
TCGCGCAGGAGCGATTTTCTCGAGCGTGCCAAGGGGTAAGGAACCCCTGAAATCACGAGTTTTCACGACAGCGGCCTTCTGCCGCCCAGACTCCTAGAACCTGCGGCGCCTCGTCGGCGGCATCAGCGAGGTCAGGACAACAGCTTGATCAGCGCCTCCGGATGGATCGGCAGCGAGGTCAGGCCCGCCACGCCCATCAGCACACCGAGCCCGGTCGGTACCAGTGAGGCCCAGTACAAGGCCCACAGCCGCGTCAGCGCGGTCACCGCGAGCATCGCAATCGCGATCGCGATCGCGATCAACGCATCCGACAGATCGAACTGGTCGTCCCGGTAGTTGAGCGCGTCGTAGGTTTTCTGGTCCTGCTCGGCAAGTGCCTTCAGCCCATCCTTCTTCTGGGCCTGCTCCTTGGCCAGGGCCAGATAGCGCTGACTTGCCGCGTCATGGACACTGGCAGCAGCTGCAGGCGCCGTCAGCTTGCTCAGTTCGATCTGGGTGACGGTGGCCTCGGCGACCTCTTGCCGGAGATTGCGCGCCTGGTAGAAGGCCCAGTGGTCGATCTTGTCGGCCTGGGCCTGCTGCATCGCCTGGACGATGTTGTCGTTCTTGACCTTGCAGGTGTCCATGAAGGTCGCCAGCACCGCCACGGTGATCGCCACCGCGGCGTTCAGACGCGCGGCACGTGCATCCTGTTGTTCGCGAGCCTGGCGCGCGGTTTCGACGATGTCGGTAGAGTCGATATCCATCTGCAGCGCCTGATCAAATGTGCAGATAGGCCAGCACGCCCACCGCCACGCCCACCACGCTGACACCGATCACCGCGTACTCGAGCCAGCGCTTCTTCGTCAGCAGCGCGATGGCCGCCATCGCAATCGCGATCTGCAAGGCGGTGGTGGCCTGGGCCCAGCGATGGTGCTGGTGCATGCTCACCTCGCTCTGGCGATCAAAGTCATGGGACTCTTTCTCAAGCTTTTCGGCCTCGACCTTGATCTCGGCCTTGTCGACCTTGTAGCGTTTGATCTCACCCTCGAAGAACGGCTTCCTGGCGTCGGCGGCCAGTTCCAGCCCCAGTTCATTGAGGGTTTGCTTGTTGCCCTTGGCCTGGTAGTAGTTCCATTGGTTGGCGGCTTCGGTCTTCTTGATGGCCGCATCGTTCTTCGACAAGGCCGCGTCCGCCTGGGTCGAGCCGGCCATGTAAGAAAACATCGCCCCCACGGTGGCCAGCACTGCGGTGATCACGGCCAACTGCCCGGCCATGCCTTTCGGATCGTGTTCCGCCGAGGCTTCCAGATGCTCCTCGTGCGGGCCGCGCACTTCAAATTCTTCTGCCATGTCTGTTCCTGCCTGAGAGGGATGTGCCGTGTTCGCGGGTCAGAGGTGCATGCCTCCGCGCCCTCGGTGATGTAAGGACGAGCCGCAAGGAAAAGACGAGTATGACCTTGGCGCTGACTCAGCCAGCACGCGAAGGACCGCTGTGCACCGCTCCATAAGTATCAGTACCTAGCGCGCCTCAGCAGAGCCCCCACTGACATCGCGGGCGGGCGGGTCGATAACTGGGGCATGAACCATCGCCTTGACGGCCAAGCCTTTGCTCGCACTGACCCAGGCAACGATCTGCTGGTTGACGACTTGGCGCGAGTTCGTCTGGCCTGGAAAGCATCGTGGTCGGTAGCCGCAACGGTTCCCATCGTCGAATTGCGTTTGCCGAGCCGACCCCGAGCCTTCGCCAACGAGGCATCCTGCCGTCTGGCTGGGTGCAACGGAACGGAGCTGATGGGCCGCAACCGTCGCCGACTGCAGCACCCCGACATTGACCTGGCGGCGGTCAGCCTGATGCGCTGCGGCCAGGCGTTACCCGCCCTTTCGCCCGCCCCCTAAGCCATGCTGACACTGCCACATCACCAGTGCCAGCAGGCGGCCCCCTTGCCATGCGCGCCATGACTTTTCCCAGCGTCGCGCTTCGTGCACGGCCCGCTTCGGCGGCCATCCGCATCAAGGCCTGGTTAATGGGTGGAGTTGCCGCTCGTGGTTCTGCCGCGTCTGCGGCAAGCGTGGAGCTTGCCGCGCGCCTGGACGAGGCCGGAAGGACCTGGACCGCCCATTTTGGTACCGCACAGGATCAGTTGCGCCACGCTACTGCCGAGTTGCTGGAAGGCTTCACGCAGATCCTGCACCAGCTGGATGCCGTTATCGAAACAGGTGCCGCTGCGCCCGGTGCCGCCCTGGTCGCAAACGCGTTGGACCAGCGCGCGGCGGCGCTGGAACATTGCGAGACGCAGCTTCGAGGCCTGCTCCAGAATTTCCACGGCTTCGTGCAATCGCGCGACGAGGTCATGCAGTCGGTGCGTTTGCTGGCCGAGGAATCGGCCAGCCTCGGTGGGATGGCCGAGGACGTGGCAAAGATCGCCCGCCAGACCAACCTGCTGTCGCTCAACGCGGCCATCGAGGCGGCACGCGCCGGCCCCAGCGGCCGTGGCTTCGCCGTCGTCGCCACCGAGGTGCGGCGCCTGTCCACCGAGTCGGGCGACACCGGCCGGCGCATCGGCGAGCACGTCAGGGATTTCGGCAAGCGCATGCGCACCGCCTTGAGCAACGCGGCAGAGCACACCGAGCACGACGCCGGCGTGATTCGCGCCTCCGAGCAGACCATCAACCAGGTCGTCGAGCAGGTCGATACCGCGGTGTCGCAGCTGAACGAGCGCGCTGCCGAGCTGAGCGCCCGTGGCGAGGCGGTGCGGGCGCAGGTCGAGCAACTGATGATCGCCTTCCAGTTCCAGGATCGCGTCCACCAGATCATGGACCAGGTCAATTCCTCCATCGCCAGCGCGGTCGCCCGCCTGCAGCAGTCGCTGGCCGAAGGCACCGTGCCCGGCGCCGAGGAGTGGGCTGCGTTGTTGAGCGCTGGCTACACCACCCAAGAGCAGCGCTGCGCATCGAGCGGCGATGCACCCGCGGCCGCGCCGAGCAGTAACGACACCACCTTTTTCTGACCTCCCGTGACACCGGACACACCATGGCCAAGACCATCCTGATCGTCGACGACTCCAGCTCACTGCGCACGGTGGTCAAGCTCGCCTTGGTACGCGCTGGCTACGAGGTGCTCGAAGCCGGTGACGGCAAGGAAGGCCTCGCGCAGCTGGACAAGGCGGGCAAGGTCCACCTGATCGTCAGCGACGTGAACATGCCCAACATGGACGGCATCACCTTCGTGACCCACGTCAAGGCCCACCCGCGCCACAAGTTCACCCCGGTGGTCATGCTGACCACCGAAGGCCAGGACGCGAAGAAGGAGCAGGGCCGCGCTGCCGGCGCCAAGGCCTGGATCGTCAAGCCGTTCAACCCGCCGCAGCTGCTGGACGCGGTCTCCAAGCTGATCTTGCCGTAGGAGCGCGCGATGACATCCACCCTGTCCCTGCCCGTGGAGTTGACCATCTACACCGCTGGCGAATTGCGTCCCCAATGGCTGGCCTGGCTGGCCGGTCTGGGGGCCACCGATACGCCTGTCGAGGCAACGGTCGACGGTGCGGCAGTCGATCAGATCGACGCGGCCGGCGTGCAGATGCTGATCGCGCTGTCGCGCTCACTGAGCGCCGCGCAGCGCTCGCTGCGATTCGTCAACCCCAGCGAGGTGCTGATCGGCGCCTGCGAGGCGCTGGGTCTGCCAGCGCCGCAGTGCAGCGCCGAGGCGAACGGAGACGCCACATGAAAAAGCAGCAGCAGGACCAGGACAACAGCTTCATCGCCGAGGCACTGCCGGCCTTCATCAGCGAGGCGCAGGAGCAGATCGAGACGCTGGAGCAGTTGCTGCTGCAACTCGAAGACGCGCCGGACGACAAGGAGTTGCTCGGCGCGTTGTTCCGTTGTGCCCACACCGTCAAGGGCTCGGCCGGCAGCTTCGGCCTGGACCAGGTGGTGGCCTTTACCCACCATGTCGAAACGCTGCTCGATCGCCTGCGCGAAGGCCGCGTCGCATTGACGCCTGAGCTGAGCACGCTGCTGCTGCAATGCAACGACCAGATCCGCGCGCTGATCGCCGCCGCCCAGGACCCGCAGGCCGAAGCCGAGACCGGCACCCAGGCGCGCGAGGCGCTGGTGCTGCGGCTGCAGGCGGCCAGCGGTGAAGGCCATGTCACCGTCGCACCCGGCGTCTCCACAGCAGACACCCACGCCGCAGGGAGCGCGCGCCGCTGGTACCTGTCGGTTCACTTCGGCGCGGACACCTTCCGCAACGGGATGGGCCCGCTGGCGATCCTGAATTACGTGCGCGGCCTGGGCGAGATCCCTTGCCTGGTGTGCGATCGCGACGCGGTGCCGATGCTCGAGGCGATTGACCCGGAAAACTGTCACCTCGGCTTCGAATTCAGTCTTGAGACGGGCGCATCACGCGAGGAAATCGAATCCGCCTTCAGCTTCGTGCGCGACGACTGCACGCTGCAACTAATCGAGCCTGAGGCGCCGTCACAGGACTTTGTCGCGCTGATCGAGGCGTCGCCCGACAACCCGCGGCTTGGCGACATTCTGGCGTCGGTCGGGGCGATCACCCGCGAGCAGCTGCAGCTGGCGCTGCAACACCAGAGCAGCGCTGCTGCTGCCGCAGGCAGAGCGCCACCGCTGGGCGAAATCCTGCAGGCCAAGAGCGGCCTGAGCCCGCAGGTGGTGACGGCCGCATTGAACAAGCAGAGCAGGCAGCGCGAGGGCGCTACCGCCGCCGCGCCGGCCGACGACAGCCGTTTCATCCGCGTGCACGCCGACAAGCTGGACGCGGTCATCAACCTGCTGGGCGAACTGGTCATCGCCAGCGCCGGCGCGGGGCTGCTGGCGCGCCAGACGCGCCAGTGCAGCCTGATCGAAGCCAACCAGCAGATCGGCACCTTGGTCGAGGAGATCCGCAACGGCACGCTGCAGTTGCGCATGGTGCCGGTCGGCGAGACCTTCTCGCGCTTTCGCCGCGTTGTGCGTGATACCGCTGCCGAGCTGGGCAAGGATGTTGCGCTCGAGATCGTCGGCGGTGACACGGAGCTCGACAAATCGGTGGTCGAGCGCATCGCCGACCCACTGATGCACCTGGTGCGCAACGCGCTCGACCACGGCCTGGAAACGCCGGCACAGCGCGCCCAGGCGGGCAAGCCGGCCCAGGGCACGCTGACCATCAGCGCCTGCCATGAGGGCGGCAGCATCCTGATCGGCATCCATGACGACGGCCGCGGCATCGACCGGGCGCGCGTGCTGCAGCGCGCCTGGGAGCGCGGCCTGGTCGAGCAGGGCGTCACACCGCCCGACGCCGACATCCTCAAGCTCATCTTCGAAGCCGGCTTCTCGACTGCGGAGAAGGTCACCAACCTCAGCGGCCGCGGCGTCGGCATGGATGTGGTGCGCCGCAACATCGAGGCCCTGCGCGGCTCGGTCACGATCTCCAGCGAAGCCGGGCAGGGCTCGCACATTGACCTGCGGCTGCCGCTCACCCTGGCCATCATCGATGGATTCCTGATCGCTGTCGGCCCGTCCAAGTTCATCTTCCCGCTCGACGCGGTGGTCGAGGTGATCGAGAACCGCGTGACCGAAACCGCGCTCGACACCAATGGCCGCAGCGTGGTCGAACTGCGCGGCCAGGTGCTGCCAGTGGTCAGCTTGCGCTCGCTCTATGCGCTGGACTCGCCAGAGCCCGAGCGATGCAGTGTGGTCGTCATCCAGTCGGGCGGGCGCCGTTACGGCGTCATGGTCGACCAGCTGCTCGGCCAGCACCAGACCGTCATCAAGCCGCTGGGCCGCGTGTTCCGCAGCCTGCGCGGCATGTCCGGCTCGTCGATTCTCGGCAACGGCGAGGTGGCATTGATCTTCGATGTCGGCTCATTGTGCCAACTGGCTGAACAGCCAACCCCCGGGCGGGTCTCAACGCCGCAGTCGCCCTCCGTCAACCCCGCCCCGCAGTCACAGAACGCAACCCAAGGACAAGCATCATGAACACCAACACCCCGTCATGGATGGCGCGCCTCGTGGCTGGCGCCGAACTTCAGCAACTTCAGCAGGTCGCCGAGCAACTGAAGGCGCAGCAACAGGCGCGTGCCGACGCCGAGGGAACGCTGGCCCAGGTCAAGGCGCGGCTCGACGAGGTCGAGGCCGAGCTGAAGGTGCGCACCGACATCATGAACCTCACGAGCATCGTCTCGGAGGCCGACAAGAAGGGTGACATCCTGTGCGTCAACGAGAACTTCCTCGAGGTCTCGAAGTACCCGAAACACGAGCTGATCGGGCATGGCCACAACACGACGCGCCACCCTGACATGCCCAAGGAGGTGTTCAAGCAGATGTGGTCGACGATCGGCCGTGGCGAGATCTTCCACGGCCAGATCAAGAACCGCGCCAAGGACGGCACGCCGTACTACGTCGACGCCGTCATCGCACCGATCCTGGGCGAAAACGGCAAGCCGATCAAGTACCTCGGCGTGCGCTACGACATCACCGAGGCCGAGATCGAGCGCCAGAACGCGCGTGGCGTGCTGGGCGCGATCGACGCGTCCTACGCTTACATCGAGTTCAACCTCGACGGCACCATCATCAAGGCGAACGAGAATTTCCTGAAGGCGCTGGGCTACCGCCTCGACGAGATCACCGGCAAGCACCACCGCATGTTTTGCGATGCGCCGACCACCGGGTCGCCAGCGTACGCGCAGTTCTGGCGCGACCTGAACGAGGGCAAGTCGCAGACCGACGTGTTCAAGCGCATCACCAAGGGCGGCCAGGAGATCTGGATCCAGGCCGTGTATGCCCCGGTCAAGGACGAGATGGGCCGCGTGTTCAAGGTCGTCAAGATCGCCACCGACGTGACCGCAGCGCGCCTGCAGGCCGCTGACTTCGAGGGCCAGCTGGACGCGATCAGCAAGGCGCAGGCGGTGATCGAGTTCAGCCTTGACGGCAAGATCCTGCACGCCAACGACAACTTCCTCACCACGTTGGGCTACTCGCTGGCCGAGATCAAGGGCCAGCACCACGGGATGTTCGTTGACCCGGCCTACCGCGGCAGCGTCGACTACCGCATGTTCTGGGAGAAGCTCGGTCGCGGCGAATACGACTCTGGCCAGTACAAGCGCATCGGCAAGGGCGGCAAGGAGGTTTGGATCCAGGCCTCCTACAACCCCATCATGGACCTCAACGGCAAGCCGTTCAAGGTGGTCAAGTACGCCACCGACGTGACCGCCGAAGTCAACGCCAACAACATGCTGCGGCAGGCCGTCGAGCAAGCGCAGAAGGTCACCACGGCCGCCAAGGAAGGCGACCTGACGCAGCGCATTCCGCTGGAAGGCAAGAGCGGCCCGATTGGCGAGCTGTGCGCCGGGGTCAACTTGTTGATGGAAACCACCTCGGTGATCTTCGATGCCGTCGGCCGCGTCTTTGGCGCACTGGCTGAGGGCGATCTGACACAGCGCATCACCCGCGACTACGACGGCACTTTCGGGCAGGTCAAGGAGGACGCCAACGCGACCAGCGAGAAGCTGGCCGGCATCATCGAGGACGTGGGCCGGGTGTTCTCGGGCCTGGCCAATGGTGACCTGTCGCAGCGCATCACCCGCGACGCCGAAGGCACGTTCGACCAGGTCAAGCAGGACGCCAACTCCAGCTGCGACAAGCTGGCCGGCATCATCGAGGAAGTGCGTGCCGCCGCCGATGCGTTGACCGGTGCGGCCAACCAGGTCAGCGCCACCGCGCAGAGCCTGTCGCAGTCGGCCAGCGAGCAGGCCTCGTCGGTCGAGGAAACCACCGCGTCGATCGACCTGATGTCGGCGTCGATTGCACAGAACAGCGACAACGCCAAGGTCACCGACGGCATGGCCACCAAGGCCAGCAAGGAAGCCGGTGACGGTGGCCAGGCCGTCTCACAGACGGTCACCGCGATGAAGCAGATCGCGCAGAAGATCAGCATCGTCGACGACATCGCCTACCAGACCAACCTGCTCGCGCTGAACGCGGCCATCGAGGCCGCCCGCGCCGGCGAACACGGCAAGGGCTTCGCCGTCGTTGCCGCTGAGGTGCGCAAGCTGGCCGAGCGCAGCCAGGAAGCGGCCAAGGAAATCGGCGATCTGGCCAGCAACAGTGTCAGCACCGCCGAGCGGGCCGGCAAGCTGCTCGACGAGATCGTGCCCAGCATCCAGAAGACCAGCGAGCTGGTGCAGGAGATCGCAGCAGCGTCACAGGAACAGAGCCAGTCGGTCACCGAGATCGGCAGCGCGATGGGGCAGCTGAGCAAGGCCACGCAGCAGAACGCGTCGGCCTCCGAGGAGCTGGCGGCCACGTCCGAAGAGTTGTCCGGTCAGGCCGAGCAGTTGCAGCAGTCGGTCGCCTTCTTCAACCTCGGTGGCGATGCCGCGCCGGTTCGCAAGGGCAAGCCCGAGGCCGCGCCCGAGCGCCGTGCGCCGAACTCTCCGCTGCGTGGCGCGAGCAAGGTCAGTGGCACGGCCGCCCGCCCGGCCGCCACCGGCACCCACGGCAACTTCCGCCCCTATTTAGGAGTGCAACGTGAACACAAGAGCCTTGAGTCGAAGCAGCGCAGCCGCTGACGACGCGCCGACGCAGTACCTCACGTTCACGCTCGGCGAGGAGGTGTTCGCGATGGACATCCGCACCGTGCGCGAGATCATTCAGTACGGCCCGATGACCACCGTGCCGCTGATGCCGGGCTTCGTGCGCGGCGTCATCAACCTGCGCGGTGCGGTGGTGCCGGTGATCGACCTGCAGGCGCGCTTCGGCCGGCCTGCGGCGAAGATCGGCAAGAAGACCTGCATCGTGATCTTCGATGCGGTGCGCGATGGCGAGCGCGTGGAGCTCGGCCTGCTGGTCGATGCAGTCAGCGAGGTGATCGACATCGCCGCCGACCAGATCGAGCCGCCGCCGAACTTTGGCGCCTCGGTGCGACGCGACTTCATTGCCGGCATGGGCAAGGTGGCGAGCCGTTTCGTGATCATCCTCGAGCCCGACAAGGCCTTTGATGTCAACGAGATGACTCAGCTGTGCGGGGCGGCACAGGAGCCCGCACACGCCTGACACCCCAGAGTTCAGCGACGGTCGCCGGCACCACACCGACGTCATGCCGCCTGCGCCTCTGGCCCCGGACTCATTGCTCGGAACGACGGCATGCAGACCCTCAGCGACCCCACCTTCCGTCGAATCACCGAACTGATGTGTGCGGCCATCGGCTTGTCCTTCACCGACAACAAGAAGCCGTTGATCTCGTCGCGACTCACGCCGCGCATCCAGCGGCTGGGCCTGGACGGCTTCGAGGACTACCTGGCGCTGATCTCTGCCCCTGACGACGGTGGCGAGTTCCAGGTGGCGGTCGATCTGCTGACCACCAATGAAACCTACTTCTTTCGCGAGCCAGCGCACTACGAGCTGCTGGAGCAGGAGCTGACGCGCAGCAAGCCCACTCAGCTGCGGGTGTGGAGCGCGGCCTCGTCGTTCGGTGACGAGGCCTACAGCACCGCGATGCTGCTGGCCGACCTGCAGCAACAGGGCCGCATCGCCGGCGACTGGACGATCCTCGGCACCGACATCAGCGACCGCGTGCTGCGCAGCGCGATCGAGGCCGTCTACCCCGAGGACCGACTGCGCAACGTGACGCCCGAGCGCCTGCGCCGCCACTGCCTGCGTGGCGACGGCGCCTCCGAAGGCCTGGTTCAGATGAATTCAACGGTGCGCGAGCGGGTGCGCTTCGGCCAGCTGAACCTGTGCCAGCCGATCGAGGACATCGGTCCGTTCGATGTGATCTTCCTGCGCAACGTGCTGATCTACTTCGATGCACCCACCAAGCGCGATGTGGTCGACCGCGTGCTGACGCAGTTGCGACCCGGCGGCCTGTTCTTCATCGGCACCGCCGAGGGCCGTGTGCCGTGCAATACCCCGCTGAAGACGCTCGCCCCCGGCGCGTTTCGCAAGCCGTCGTGAGCCGCGCTCACGAAGCGATGCGTCCGATGACCCTCGAACCGCTGGGTCCGCTGCACACCCTGCACCCGGGCGACGTGGTCTACGCCGAACGCGGCGACCGCTTCGAAACGCTGCTCGGCTCGTGCGTTGCGATCGTGCTGACCGACCTGCGACGCACCATTGGCGCGATGTGCCACATCGTGCACGCGAACCGTGCTGTCATCGGCACGCCGGAAACCGGCGCCTATGCCGAAGTGGCGCTGGACACGATGTACGCGCTGTTGCGCGAGCGTGGCATCGACCCGACCCAATGCGAGGCCTACGTCTACGGCGGCGGCAACATGTTTCCCGAGCTGTTCACCGACGCCCATGTCGGCGAGCGCAACGCCCGCTGGGCGCTCGATGCCCTGGCGCAGGACGCTGTGCGTGTGCTGTTCCACGACCTCGGGGGCCAGGCCTACCGGCGGCTGTCCTGGACGGTCGGCCCCGAGGCACCGCAGGTCACGGCCGTGCCTGTTTGAACCGAGGAATCCTGATGGCAATCAAGGTCTATGTCATCGACGACTCGGCGGTGGTTCGGCAGACGCTGATGCACCTGCTGCAGGGCGATGCCGACATCGAGCTGATGGGCAGCGCGCCCAACCCGCTGATCGCCGGGCCGGTGATCCGCAAGAATCGCCCCGATGTGCTGCTGCTCGACATCGAGATGCCGGGCATGGACGGGCTGACCTTCCTTCGTCAGATCATGGAAGAGTCGCCGATCCCGACCGTGATCTGCTCGACGCTGACCACCGATGGCAGCCGCATGGCGCTTGAAGCGCTGTCGGCGGGTGCGGTGGCGATCGTCGCCAAGCCGCGGCTGGGCCTGAAGCAGTTCCTCGAGGATTCGCGCCGTGAGTTGCTGCAGACGCTGAAGACCGCAGCCCGCTCACGTCCGGGTGCTGGCATGCTGACCCCCCGCACCCCATCGTCCGTCGCCGCAGCAGTACCCAAGCCACCGATCGCCGGATTGCATGCGTTGTCGATGAACAAGCCAGTGATCATCGGCAGTTCAACCGGTGGCACGCAGGCATTGGAGCTGGTGCTGACGTCGTTGCCAGGCGACAGCCCCGGCATCGCGATCGTGCAGCACATGCCGGAGAAATTCACCGCGATGTACGCACAGCGGCTCGACGGCCTGTGCGAGATGAACATCTGCGAAGCGAAGGATGGCGACCGCCTCGAACGTGGCGTGGTGCTGATCGCGCCGGGTGGGCGACACATGCAGCTGCGCAAGGCCGGCGGGCAGTACTTCGCCGTGGTCGCCGACGGCCCGCCGGTGAACCGCCACAAGCCGTCGGTGGACGTGCTGTTCCGCTCGGCCGCCGAGTGCGCCGGCAAGGACCTGCTGGCCCTGATCCTCACCGGCATGGGCGACGACGGGGCGCGCGGCATGAAGCTGCTGCACGACCGTGGCGCGCGCACCATCGCGCAGAACGAAGAGACCTGCGTTGTCTTCGGCATGCCGAAGGAGGCCATCAAGATGGGGGCGGACGACGAGATCCTGCCGCTGTCGCAAATGGCCGCTGCGATACGCGGCTTCGACGCGCGCGGCTGAGCCAAGTTGGCCCCGTCGAGTGGCTACCGCCCGATGTCCCTCGGTACTGCTACTAAGTGCGCTTCGGTAGCGCGCCCGCTGACACGGCGTCCGGGATGGTCGATAACCTGGGCATGAAGGCGCGCCCGTACGCGTCAGGAAACCGCCACCATGACTCCCGCTGCACTGCCCCCTGACGAGCCCGCGCGCCTGGCTGCGCTGCGCTCGCTCGACATCCTCGACACGCCGGCCGAGGCCGAGGCCGAATTCGAAGCCCTGGTGCAGGCCGCATCGACGGTCTGCGGAATGCCGATTTCGCTGCTCAGCCTGGTTGACGAAGACCGACAGTGGTTCAAGGCCAACCTCGGCCTGCCGGGAGCAACACAGACGCCTCGCGACATGGCGTTCTGCTCGCACGCCATCCTGAACGACGAACTGTTCGTGGTGAACGACGCCTTGGCCGACGCGCGATTCGCGGACAACCCGCTCGTGACCGGCGCGCCAGGCATCCGCTTCTATGCCGGCGCGCCAGTGCGCTTGTCCAACGGACAACGGGTCGGCACGCTGTGCGTCGTCGACCATCGTGCTCGGCAACTCGACGCGACGCAGAGAGATGTCTTGATGAGCCTGTCGAAGGCGGTGTCGCGCGCGCTCGAGGGCCGCCATGCGACGCAGCATCTGCGCGCGGCGGTGGACGAGCTGGAGGGCAAGCGCCAAATGCTCGATGCGACGCTGCGCTCGATCGAAGATGCCGTGCTGGCGACCGACGCTGCCGGCCGTATCCACTGGGCCAACCAGGCGGCCGAGCGGCTGCTTGGCTGTTCCGCCCAGCGGCTCCAAGGGCGGCCACTGCGGCGAGCCGTCGCGCTGAGCAGCAGCGCGCGCCGTGGCATCTCGGCGGTATTGTCGGCCGCGGTCGGCGGCCGGTCGGCCGAGCTGCCGAGCTGCCGAGCGACGCTGTGCTGCACACCGCGGCCGGACAAGACATCGCGGTCGAGGGAATCGCTTCGGCGCTGCGCACGGGCGGTTGCGTGTCGGGCGCTGTGCTGGTGATGCGAGACGTGTCTGACAAGCGGCGCGCCACCGCCGAGGTGAGCTTTCGCGCCAGTCACGACGCGCTGACGGGCCTGGTCAACCGCGGCGAGTTCGAGCACCGCCTGCATCACCTGCTCGAGAGTGGGCACCACGGCGCGCTGATGTGCATCGATCTGGACCACTTCAAGCTCGTCAACGATCGCTGCGGGCACGCCGCGGGTGACGAGGTGCTGCGGCAGGTCAGCACCATCCTGCGTGAAGCGGCGCGCGACACAGACATCGTGGCCCGCCTGGGCGGTGACGAGTTCGCGATCCTTCTGCCGGACTGCTCGCTGGAGTCGGCACAGCGCAAGGGGCAGGCCATCTGCGACCGCCTGGAAATCGAACGGTTCGCGCACGGCGAACAGCGCTTTCGCGTCGGCGCGAGCATCGGGCTGGCGCCGGTGGGTGGGGCGCTCGCCGACCTGCAGTCGATCATGCAGGCCGCTGACGGCTGTGCCTACGCGGCCAAGGACGCAGGCCGCAACCGCGTGGTCGCCTGGTGCGATGGGCGCGACATCGGCGAGGTGCATGCCCACGGGCGCTGGGCAGAGCGCATCCAGCGCGCGCTCGACAACGACGGCTTCGAGCTGTTCGGGCAACAGGTGGTGCCACTGCAGTCGGACACCGGAGCGTTCAAGCTCGAGGTGCTGTTGCGCATGCGTAACGAAGACGGTTCACTGGCCGCGCCCGGGGCCTTCATGCCTGCGGCCGAACGCCACCACCTGATGACGCGCGTCGACCGCTGGGTGCTGGATAAGACGCTGGAGTGGATGTCCGCCAAACACTTCGACGGGGCGCTCCAGCGCGTCGCCGTGAACCTGTCCGGCCAGTCCGTGGCGGACCCGAACTTTCGCGCCTGGGCCCTGCAGTCGCTTGAAGAGGCGGGGCGCGACTTGTGCAGCCGGCTCACGCTGGAGATCACCGAGACAGTGGCCATCGCGCGGCTGGAGGAGGCGGCCGAATTCGTGGGTGGATTGCAGCGCACCGGGGCAAGCGTCGCGCTCGACGACTTCGGTGCCGGCGCATCGACCTTCGGCTACCTGAAGAGCTTGCCGGTGGACTACCTGAAGATCGACGGCCAGTTCATCCGCCACCTGATGACCGACCCGCTGGACCAGGCCGCCGTGAGGTGCTTCGTCGACGTCGCCCGTGCGGTCGGTGTCAGGACGGTGGCCGAGCACGTCGAGACCGAGGAGGTGCTCGTGCGACTGCGTGAACTCGGCGTCGACTTTGCGCAGGGCTACCTGCTGCACCGCCCGGAGCCGCTGGACGCTGCATCCTTTTTGAAGCCGGCACCAATCCGCTGTGGGCGCGCAAGCGCGACGGCGTGAACCCCTTGCTGCCGCCGGGTCGGGTGTCAGACGCCGTGGTGCAGTTCGATGCCCGTGAGTGAGCGACGGTGAGCCGGGTTGCGCAGCCGCAAGTGCCCGAGACTGTCTCGCCCGGTGCCAGCCGCTATGCTGCGACCTGGAGAGACTTGGCTATGGCCCCGACCCAGTTTGCAGTCCATGAGCCATTGTTTTTCGTGACCCATCTCGATGGTGACGGGGCTGCCCACGCCCTGGCGCTCGACGCCGCGCTGCAGCGCATGGCCGTCACGGCGGTGCGTCGGCAGGTGGTGTCCCTGGCCGAATCTCCCGAGTTGGGTGCACGCTGGAAAGTCCGCGTCACGCCCTGCCTG
>JAYVEB010000127.1:0-4590 GCA_043749095.1 Burkholderiales bacterium
TGGCCAACCTCCTGTTCAGGTTGGAGCATCTTCTCAGACAGATAGCTCATAGCGTGAGCTACCACCTGGGATAGCTGAACATTCTTGCTGATCAGGAAAAGAATTGATGATTGAATTGATCAAGTCCAACAAAAAATGACCGTTCGATTCGGGGGCGAAAGGCGACGCGTCTCGCCATTTGGTGAGTGCGGAGGCGCTGCGGATTACCGAATGCCTGCAGCCGGCCTTCATCCCTGGCGAAAGTCAGGCGGTGCATCTGCCTAGGCGGTTTTCGCGGCGAAGACACCGAGGTTCACGCGCGCAGATTTGGCGCTCATGTTGAATGTGTCGTGCCTGCAACGAACCGCATAGGGCGAAAAAGGAGGGATGAATGATTGGAAAATTGACTGTCTCTAAAGAAAGTCGTATTTTCTTTCCGTGCCCGTCCCTTCACAGACCCAAAGCCACCTTCGGCATCCATTGACCGCACTGCTCGGCAGCGCGGGCAACGTTCGCGTCTTGCGCGCTTTGGCCACAGACCGGGCTCCGCAATCGGCGCCGCAGTTGGCGGCGATGGCCGGGCTCACGCCGCAGGGTACGCGGGGCGTGCTGGATGTGCTGGCCCGCCATCGGCTGGTCAAGGCCCATGGTTCGGGGCGGGCGCAGCTTTATGAGCTGAACACGGCGCATCCGCTCGCGTTGTCGCTGGCTGCCTTGTTCCAGCACGAGCAAAGTCGATGGGATGCGCTCATGAGCGCGATCCGCGACGTGCTCGCGCGTCACGGCGCTGCGGTCAGCGCGGCATGGCTCTACGGCAGCGTGGCGCGTGGGGACGACTCGCCCGCCAGCGACGTGGACATCGCGCTCGTCGTCAGGTCTCATGCCGTGGCCGACCAGGTTCGTGAGGCACTCATGCCACTGGAAGACGCGCAGCAGATCCGCGTTTCGCTCACGGCCCTGACGAGCAAGGAACTGGCGGCGCTGCCTGAAGACGACCCTTGGTGGACCAACGTCGTGCGGGATGGCCGCGTCCTCAAGGGTGCGGCGCCGGATCAGACCCGACGGCGCCTGACCCGGGCGGCAGCATGACGGGCAAAGGGCCACGCAAGGTGGTTGACGGCGGCCATGCGCCGGCGCGGTTGCTGCAGGCTCGCGAGTTCCACGAGTCGGCCCGCAGCCTCGTCACGTTGGTCCAAAGCAAAAGCTACAACGGTGCCGTCACGCTGATGGTTGCTGCGGCCATTGCCTACGGCGATGCGATCACGGCCAAGGCCAGGGGCGTCGTCAACCAGCAGGATCACCAGGCCGCACTTCGTCTGCTGCGCGAGCTGCTGGGCAACCGCGTGCCGGACAAGCAGGAGAAGTTTTTCCGCAAGCTGCTGGGCCGCAAGGACGAGGTGAACTACGGAGCCCGGAACATCACGCTCGAAGAGGCGCAGCGCCTGCTCACTGAGCTTGACGAATTCGCGGCATGGGCCGAAGGTCACGCCTGACGCGTGGATGATGCCTGGCGTCCCACCAGAGTGAGGCGCTTGTTGGCGGCGTGAACCTGTACTGATTCAACCTCTGCGTTAGCATCTTGGTGTTAAAACACCAATGCGAGGCTGCGATGAGCCGTCTGACCATCACCCTGTCTGAGGCCCGTTACCGGGCGCTGAAGGAAGCGTCTGCGCAGCGCGACAAGACGATCGGGCAATTGATCGACGAAAGCCTGGACTTCTATGGCATCAAGTCGCGCGAAGACGCGCGCGACCTCGTGCGTCGTGCACGGGCGCGCAGCACCTTGACCGACCAGCAGGCGATGGCCGTGGCTCAGGAGCAGGTTCGGGCCGCGCGCCGCAAGCCTTGAACGCCAAGCAATGAGCCGGCCCGCGGTCATCGTCGATACCAATGTCGTCGTGGCCGGTTTGCTGACGCAAAGCGACGCGTCACCCGTTGCCCGCGTCCTGGACGGCATGCTGAGCGCCGCCTTTCCCTTCGTGATGTCCGAAGCGCTGCTGGCCGAATACCGCGCCGTGCTCGTGCGGCCGGTACTTCGCAAGCTGCACGGCCTGACGGTGGCCGAGGTCGAATCGATGCTGACTGATCTCGCACAACACGCGATCATGCTCACGCCTGTTGCCGCCTCGCCTGCGCCTGATCCGGGCGACCAGTTGCTGTGGGAGTTGCTTGCCGCGAGTGCGGATGTGCTGCTGGTCACGGGCGACAAGCTGTTGCTGCGCGACGCTGGGATGAGGGGCCGAGTGATATCGCCGCTGGCGTTTGTGGCCGGGCTGTAGCCAGCGGGGTGGCTACAGCGACCCTTGGTGCGCTCGCGGCAGCTCGATGGCACACCCCACCGCAGAGTGGGACACTATCAGCCGAGCGCTGGCTGTTGCTCGATCTACCGCGTGATTCGCCAGGGGCGCCCCGACATGAATCTTTTCTCCCTGCTCGACCAGACTGCCCTGCGGTATCCCGACCACGGCGCCGTGTTCCAGGGCCTGCAGCAGGTGCTGACCTGGCGCGAGTTGCGCACCCGTGCGCTGTGGCTGGCGGCGGGCATCCGCCAGCGCTGCAAAGCCGGTGACCGCATCGCGCTGGTCAGCGAAAACCGCTGTGAATACGTCGAGCTGATCTTTGCCGCCTGGGCCGCCGAAGCGACCATCGTGCCGGTCAACTTCAAGCTGCACGACAAGGAAGTGCTGCAGATCCTCGAAGACGCCGAGGTGTCACTGGTGTTCGCCTCGCCGAATCTGCTGCCCGACTTGCCGCATACGGCCGCGGCGCACGCCGGGCGCATCGTTGCGATCGGTGAGTCTGATTACGAGGCGACCATGTCGGGCGAGGGCTTGACGCCCCCGACCATCGATCCGCAAGCCATCGCCTGGCTGTTCTACACCAGCGGTACCACTGGCCGATCGAAGGGCGCCATGCTGTCGCACCGCAATCTGCTGGCGATGACGGTGGCGCATCTGGCCGACATAGAAGCGCTGGACGCGCACTGCAGCCAGATCCATGTGGCGCCGATGTCGCATGGCTCGGGCATGTACATGCTGAGCTCGGTGGCGCGCGGGGCGCGGCAGGTGGTTCCGGCGTCGGGTGCATTTGATCCCGCAGAATTTCTCGACCTGTGCGACCAGCATCCGTCGTGCGGCGCCTTCCTCGCGCCGACGATGCTGCAGCGCCTGCGACTGGAGGTCGAGGCGAAGCGGCGCGCGCCGCCTGTCAACCTGCGCTGCATCATCTACGGCGGCGGCCCGATGTATGTCGAGGAGTTGCGCAAGTCGACCGCGGTGCTGGGCCCGGTGTTCGCGCAGATCTACGGCCAGGGCGAGTCACCGATGACGATCACCGGCCTCGATCGCGCCGGCCATGCCACCGACGACGACACCATCCTCGGCTCGGTCGGCTGGCCGCGCAGCGGAGTCGAGGTGCGGGTCATCGACGCCCAGGGCGCGCAGGTGCCGGTCGGCGAGGTCGGCGAGATCGTGTGCCGTGGTGATGTGGTGATGGCGGGCTATTGGCGCAACCCGACCGCGACCGCGCAGGCGCTTAAGGGTGGCTGGCTGCACACCGGCGACATGGGCTCGTTCGATGGCCACGGCTGCCTGACGCTGCGCGACCGCTCGAAGGATGTGGTGATCAGCGGTGGGAGCAACATCTATCCGCGCGAGGTCGAGGAAGTCTTGCAAACCCACCCCGGCGTCATCAAAACGAGCATCATCGGTCGGCCGGATGCGGAGTGGGGCGAGGTGGTCGTGGCCTTCGTGGTGCGCACGCCGGGGTCGGCGGTGACGGCGAAGGAACTCGATGCGCATTGCCTGGAAAACATCGCGCGTTTCAAGCGGCCGAAGGAATACCGCTTCGTCGATGAGCTGCCCACCAGCAGCTACGGCAAGGTGCTGAAGAACGAGTTGCGCAAGATGCTGTCGGATGCAGCACCCGGTTGATGGCAGTGATCACAGGAGACCCCTCATGAGCGTGAACGTATCCATCGTCGGTTGGGCGCAGACCCCGTTCGGAAAATTCGACAACGAAAGCGTCGAGAGCCTGATCGTCAAGGCGGTGCATGGCGCGCTTGAATCAGCAGGCATCTCGGCCGCTGATGTCGACGAGATCTACCTCGGCCACTTCAACGCCGGCTTCTCGAAGCAGGACTTCACCGCATCACTGGTGCTGCAGGCCGACGATGCCTTGCGCTTCACACCGGCGACAAGGGTCGAAAACGCCTGCGCCACCGGCACCGCGGCGATTCACCAGGGCATCAAGGCCATCCAGGCCGGTCGCGCGAAGATCGTGCTGGCCGTCGGTGTCGAACAGATGACGCAAACGCCCGGCCCCGAGGTCGGCACCAACCTGCTGCGCGCGTCGTACCTGCGCGAGGAAAGCGACATCCAGGGCGGCTTTGCCGGCCTGTTCGGCCAGATCGCCACCCGCTACTTCGAGAAGTACGGCGACCCCTCCGATGCGCTGGCGATGATCGCCGCCAAGAACCACCGCAACGGCGCCTCGAACCCGCTGGCGCATCTGCGCAAGGACCTGGGCTACGACTTCTGCCGCCAGGTCAGTGAGAAAAACCCGTTTGTCGCCGGCCCGCTCAAGCGCACCGACTGCTCGCCCGTCTCCGAC
>JAYVEB010000128.1:0-4579 GCA_043749095.1 Burkholderiales bacterium
CGCTGGAGTGCGACTTCTCGTTCGAGATCCAGGGCCTGGCGCGTTTTCGCGTCAATGCGTTCAACCAAAACAGAGGCGCTGGCGCGGTGTTCCGCACCATCCCGAGCAAGATCCTGACGCTGGAGCAGCTAACAGCACGGCGCTGTAGATCAGCACGCGGGGCCGGAACACCCGCCGCCAGGTCTGCTTCGCATCGAGCCGCTGCGCCAAGCCGTGCTGCGTCGCGAAGCGGATCAGCCCTTTGGGGTACTTCATCTTGTCCATCACCTGGTCGCACACATCGATGCACGCAGCGCAACCGATGCAGGCGTATTGCAGGCCTTCGCGGATGTCGATGTCGGTCGGACACACCTGCACGCACAGCGTGCAGTCGATGCAGTCGCCCTTGCCGAGCGCGCGCGGATCCGCGCTGCGCGGCCGAGATCCGCGCGGCTCGCCACGCTGCGGGTCGTAGCTGACGATCATCGTGTCGTGGTCGAACATCGCGCTCTGGAAGCGCGCGTAGGGGCACATGTACAGGCAGACCTGCTCGCGCAGCCAGCCGGCATTGCCGTAGGTGGCCAGGCCGTAGAACAGCACCCAGAACCATTCCCACGGCCCGAAGGACATCGTGAAGCTCTCGGCCCACAGCGAGCGGATCGGCGTGAAGTAACCAACGAAGGTGAAGCCGGTGTAGACGCCTATCGCCAGCCACGCCGCATGCTTGGCGCCCTTGCGCCACAGCCGATCGACACTGCGTGGGCCGGCATCGCGCTTCATCCGTGCGATGCGGTCGCCCTCGATGTGGCGCTCGACCCACAGGAAGATCTCGGTGTAGACCGTCTGCGGGCAGGTGAAGCCGCACCACAACCGACCGGCCACCGCGGTGAACAGAAACAGCGCGTAGGCGCAGATCACCAGCAGCACCGTCAGGTAGATGAAATCCTGCGGGTGCAGCACCAAGTTGAAGATGTAGAAGCGCCGCGAGGCCAGGTCGAACAGCACCGCCGGTCGGTCGTTCCAGCTCAGCCACGGCAGCCCATAGAACACCAGCTGGGTGAGCCACACCATCGCCCAGCGCCAGCCGGCGAACCAGCCGTGCACCGCGCGCGGGTAGATCTGGCGCCGCTTTTCGTAGAGCCAGACGGTCTCGGTGTCGCCACTGCTCTCGACAGGCGCGGCAACGATCGGGATCACCGGCGGGATCACGTTCGGCACATCCGTTGGACCCTCCCGGCGCGTCAGGGCGAGAGCCGGGCCGCACCGCGCGACAGGCTCATCACGTAGGCGCCGAGCACGTGGATCTGCTCGGTCGTCAACCGCTGCGCCTGCGCCGGCATGACGTTGGTCTTGCCGTTCGTCACCATCGCGATGATCGCGTCCTCGCCGACGCCGTGCAGCCAGATCTTGTCGGTGAGGTTCGCCGAGCCGATCGCGGTGTTGCCCTTGCCGTCGGCGCCATGGCACCCCGCACAGACCACGAACTTGGCCTGCCCTGTCGCCGCGGCGACAGGGTCGGTGGCGCTGCCCGACAGGCTCAGCACGTACTGCGCCACGTTGTGCAGATCCTTCGCGTCGCCGACCGCCGCCGCCAGCGGCGGCATGATGCCGGCACGGCCTTCGGTGATCGTCTTCACGATGCTGGCGTGGTCCCCGCCGTGCAGCCAGCCGTTGTCGGTCAGGTTCGGGAAGCCCTTGCTACCGTGCGCGTCCGAGCCGTGGCAAGCGGCGCAGTTGTTGACAAACAATCGCTGTCCGATCGCCATCGCCGCCGGGTCCTTCATCAGGGTTTCGGCATCGGCCGAGGCGTAGCGCGCATACACAGGCGCCATCGCGTCGCGCGCGGCCTGCTGTTCGGCCTGCAGTTGCCCTGTGCTGCTCCAGCCCAGGCGGCCCGCGTAGCTGCCGGCGCCTGGGTACAGCACCAGGTAGACCAGGCTGAACACCACGGTGATGATGAACAGCCACATCCACCAGCGCGGCAGCGGGTTGTTCAGCTCGGTGAGATCGCCGTCCCAGACGTGGCCGGTGGTGTTGTCGTCCTTGCCGACCACACCGTTCCGGGCGACCATCACCTTGCGGCGTGCCGCGACGCCCAGCAGCACCAGGCAGGCGATCATCGACAGCACCGTCCCCGCTGCGACGAACATCGACCAGCCGCCGGAGTAGAAGTCGCTCATCGCGGGCTCCCGTCGTCTTCCATCAGCGGCAATTGCGCCGCTTCGGCAAAGGCCGCCGCGTTCTTGCGCGACCAGGCCCAGCAGACGATGCCGACAAAGGCGCCGAGCGACAGCAGCGTCACCGCGACGCGCAAGGTGTTCACATCCAGGTTCAGGTCCACGACGGGCTCCTCACTTGACCCCGGTGCCGAGCACCTGCAGGTAGGCGATCAACGCCTCGAGCTCGGTCTTGCCCTTGACGGCCTCGCCGGCCTGGGCCATCTCGTCGCCGCTGTAGGGCACGCCGACCCGGTGCAGCGCACGCAGGTGCGCCGGCATCGCTTCGGCATCCACCAGGTTTTCTGCGAGCCACGGGTAGGCGGGCATGTTCGATTCGGGCACCAGGTCGCGCGGGTTGTTCAGGTGCACGCGGTGCCACTCGTCGCTGTACTTGCCACCCACGCGGTGCAGGTCCGGGCCGGTGCGCTTGCTGCCCCACTGGAACGGGTGGTCCCAGACGAATTCACCGGCCATCGAGTAGTGGCCGTAACGCAGCGTCTCGGCATACAGCGGCCGGATCATCTGCGAGTGGCAGTTGTAGCAGCCCTCCCGGGTGTAGATGTCGCGGCCGGCCTGTTGCAGCGCGGTGTACGGCTTCAGGCCCTCGACCGGTTGCGTGGTCGAGCGCTGGAAGAAAAGCGGCACGATCTCGACGATGCCGCCGACGGCGACCACCAGCAGGATCAGCACGATCATCAGCAGGTTGTTGGTCTCGATACGGGCATGGCCGGTAGGCGGCGGGTGGTTTTCAGTCTGGGTGGTCATCGCAGGTTCTCGCTCAAGCGTGGACCGGCAGGGCCGGCACGGATGTCGCCACCGCACGGCCGCTGGACACGGTCAGCACCACGTTCCAGGCCATGATCAGCATGCCGACGAGGTACAGCACCCCGCCGAGCAGCCGTACGACATAGAACGGGAAGGTGGCCTTGACCCCCTCGACGAAGCTGTAGACCAGCGTGCCGTCGGGGTTGACCGCGCGCCACATCAGGCCCTGCATCACGCCGGCGATCCACATCGCGGCGATGTACAGCACGATGCCGACGGTGGCGATCCAGAAGTGCAGCTCGATCGCGCGCACGCTGTGCATCCTGGTCTGGCCGAACATCCGCGGGATCAGGTAGTACAGCGAACCCATCGTCATGAAGCCGACCCAGCCGAGCGCGCCGCTGTGCACATGGCCAATGGTCCAGTCGGTGTAGTGGCTCAGGCCATTGACCGTCTTGATGGACATCATCGGGCCCTCGAAGGTGCTCATGCCGTAGAACGACAGCGCCACGATCAGGAACTTCAGGATCGGGTCGTCGCGCAGCTTGTGCCAGGCACCGCTGAGCGTCATCACGCCGTTGATCATCCCGCCCCAGCTTGGCGCCAGCAGGATCAGCGAGAACAGCATGCCGATCGACTGCGCCCAGTCGGGCAGCGCGGTGTAGTGCAGATGGTGCGGGCCGGCCCACATGTAGGTGAAGATCAGCGCCCAGAAATGGACGATCGACAAGCGGTAGCTGTAGACCGGGCGCTCGGCCTGTTTCGGGATGTAGTAATACATCATCCCCAGGAAGCCCGCGGTCAGGAAGAAGCCAACCGCGTTGTGGCCGTACCACCACTGCACCATCGCGTCCTGCACGCCGGCGTAGGCCGAATAGCTCTTCATATAGCCGGCCGGGATGGCCGCGCTGTTGACGATGTGCAGCAACGCCACCGCCAAGATGAAGGCGCCGAAGAACCAGTTGGCCACGTAGATGTGGCGCACCTTGCGCATGCCGAGGGTGCCGAAGAAGACGATCGCATAGGCCACCCAGACCACCGCAATCAGGATGTCGATCGGCCACTCCAGCTCGGCGTATTCCTTGCCCTGGGTGTAGCCCATCGGCAGCGAGATCGCCGCCGCGACGATGACCGCCTGCCAGCCCCAGAACACGAAGCGCGCCAGCGCCGGGGCGAACAGCGGCACCTGGCAGGTGCGCTGCGCCACGTGGAACGACGTCGCCATCAGCGCGCAACCGCCGAACGCGAAGATCACCGCATTGGTGTGCAGCGGCCGCAGCCGGCCGAAGCTGAACCACGGGATACCGAAATTCAGCTCAGGCCAGGTCAGCTGGGCGGCGATGATCACGCCGACCAGCATGCCGACCACACCCCACAACACGGCGGCGAGAGCGAACCAGCGCACCGGATCGTCGTCGTAGACCGTGGCGCTCGGTGCTAACGCAAGGCTCATGTCGAACTCCTGTGGCGATGTCGTGAGGGGCTTGCCGATTCTTCGGCGGCCTCGCCCATCGGGCCTCCTGATTAGTGACAAACCTCAGCAGGCTCACGTGGTGAGCTAGCGAGGGTGGAAGATGGGCTCACCGTGTCAGGAGGTGAACCATGAAGATGAACCG
>JAYVEB010000129.1:0-14141 GCA_043749095.1 Burkholderiales bacterium
GCTGATCTGGGGCAAGGAGTGGGATGGCTTACTGGACAAGGACAAGGACGGTGCCCTTCGCAAGATCATGATGGACACGCTGGACGGCGACTACCAGGCCTTCAAGGCCAACGACGGCGCCTTCGTGCGCAAGAACTTCTTTGGCCGCGACCCACGTGCGCTGGAGATGGTGGCCAAGATGTCCGACACCGAGATCTGGAACCTGCGCCGTGGTGGACACGATGCCGGCAAGGTCTATGCTGCGTTCCACACCGCGAATTCCCACAAGGGGCAGCCCACCGTGCTGCTGGTGAAGACGGTGAAGGGCTGGGGCATGGGCGAAGCCGGTGAAGGCAAAAACACCGCGCACCAGACCAAGAAGCTCACCGACGACGACATCCGCCGGTTCCGCGACCGCTTCAACATTCCCATCTCCGACGCCGATCTGGCCAATATCCCGTTCTACAAGCCGGCCGACGACACCCCGGAGATGAAGTACCTGCACGAGCGCCGGCAGGCCCTCGGTGGCTACCTGCCCAAGCGCCGCGCGAAGGCCGACGAGCAGTTCACCGTGCCGCCGCTCGAGACCTTCAAGGCCGTGCTCGAGCCCACCGTCGAGGGCCGCGAAATCAGCACGACGCAGGCCTATGTGCGTTTCCTGAACACGCTGCTGCGTGATGCGGCACTCGGCCCACGCGTGGTGCCGATCCTGGTCGACGAAGCGCGCACCTTCGGCATGGAAGGCCTGTTCCGCCAGATCGGCATCTACAACCCCGCGGGGCAGAAGTACACGCCGGTCGACAAGGACCAGGTCATGTACTACCGCGAAGCTGAGAACGGCCAGATCCTGCAGGAGGGCATCAACGAAGCCGGCGGCATGGGCAGCTGGATCGCTGCGGCGACCAGCTACTCGACGAACAACCGGATCATGATTCCGTTCTATGTCTACTACTCGATGTTCGGCTTCCAGCGCATCGGTGACATGGCGTGGGCGGCGGGCGACATGCAGGCACGCGGCTTCCTGCTCGGCGGCACCAGCGGGCGAACCACGCTGAACGGCGAAGGCCTGCAGCATGAGGACGGTCACAGCCACATCCTGGCCGGCACCATTCCGAACTGCATCAGCTACGACCCGACCTTCGCGCACGAGGTGGGTGTGATCCTGCACCATGGCTTGAAGCGCATGGTGGAACGGCAGGAAAACGTCTATTACTACATCACGCTGCTCAACGAGAACTACCCGATGCCTGGCCTGAAGCCGGGCACCGAGGAGCAGATCATCAAGGGCATGTACCTGCTGGAGGAAGGCGCGAAAAAGAAGTTGCGCGTCAACCTGCTGGGCAGCGGCACCATCCTGCGCGAGAGCATGGAAGCGAAGAAGCTGCTTGAGGCCGATTGGGGCGTGGCGGCCAACGTCTGGAGTTGCCCGAGCTTCAACGAACTGACGCGCGAAGGCCAGGATGTCGAGCGCTGGAACCTGCTGCACCCGACCGCCGAAGCCAAGGTCCCGTATGTCACCCAGCAACTGGCGGCGCACGCCGGCCCGGTGGTGGCAAGCACCGACTACATGAAGAACTACGCTGAGCAGATCCGTGCCTTTATGCCCAAGGGCCGGACTTACAAGGTGCTGGGCACCGACGGCTTTGGCCGCAGCGACTTCCGCAGCAAGCTGCGCGAGCACTTCGAGGTGAACCGCCACTACATCGTGGTGGCTGCGCTGAAGGCGCTCAGCGAAGACGGTGCGGTGCGGGTCGCCAAGGTCGCCGAGGCCATCGCGAAATACGGCATCGACACCGACAAGATCAATCCCCTGTACGCATAAGAAAAACGGAGACAAGACATGGCCACGGTAGAAGTCAAGGTGCCGGATATCGGCGACTTCAAGGACGTAGAGATCATCGAATTGCTGGTCAAACCTGGAGACACGATCGCTGTCGACCAGTCCTTGCTGACGGTGGAGTCGGACAAGGCATCCATGGAAATCCCCTCGTCGCATGCCGGCGTGGTGAAGGAGATGAAGGTCAAGCTCGGCGACAAGGTTAGCCAGGGCGTTCTGGTGCTGCTGCTGGAAGCCACGGGCGCCGCGGCGCCGGCCGCTGTTGCTGCACCTGCGGCTGCACCGTCACCAGCACCTGCGTCCGCCCCCGTTGCGGCGCCGTCTGCTGCGCCCGTGGCCGCAGCAGCCACGGGCCCGGTCGAGGTTCTTGTGCCCGACATCGGCGACTTCAAGGAAGTGTCCGTGATTGAGGTCTTCGTCAAGCCGGGTGACAGCGTGAAAGTCGAGCAGAGCCTGATCACGGTAGAGAGTGACAAGGCCTCGATGGAGATCCCGTCATCGCACGCCGGTGTGATCAGCGAGTTGCGAGTGAAGGTCGGCGACAAGGTCAAAGAGGGTTCGTTGATCGCGCTGCTGCAGGGGGTAGCCGGTGCATCTGCGCCCGCCGCACCCGCTGCTGCAGCGTCAGCGCCAGCCGCCGCGGTGGTGGCAGCGCCTGCCGTTGCCGTGTCGGCTGCGGCCCCGGCACCTGCTGCCGCCATGCCGGCTCACGATCCGAGTGCTCCCAAGGGCGCGCTTCCGCACGCCTCGCCTTCCGTGCGCCGCTTCGCGCGCGAACTCGGTGTGCCGCTGAACGAGGTGATGGGCAGCGGGCCGAAAGGCCGCATCACGCAGGACGACCTGCAACGCTTCGTCAAGGGCGTGATGGCCGGCAGCATTGCCACGGCCGCGCAGAAGAGCTCTGCGCCGGCCGGCGACGGCGGCAGCTTCCCGGGCCTGCTGGCCTGGCCGAAGGTCGACTTTGCGAAGTTCGGCCCGGTGGAGCGCAAGGACCTGAGCCGCATCCAGAAAATAAGCGGCGCCAACCTGCACCGCAACTGGGTGCTGATCCCGCACGTCACGAACCACGAAGACGCCGACATCACCGAGCTGGAAGCCTTCCGCGTGGCCACCAACAAGGAAAACGAGAAGTCCGGCACCAAGGTCACGATGCTCGCCTTCATGATCAAGGCGGCCGTGGCAGCGCTGAAGAAGTTCCCGCAGTTCAATGCCTCGCTGGACGGCGATCAGATCGTGATGAAGAACTACTTTCACATCGGTTTCGCTGCGGACACACCGAACGGTCTGGTAGTCCCGGTGATTCGAGACGCCGACAAGAAAGGCATCTTCCAGATCAGCACCGAGATGGGCGAGCTGGCCAAGAAGGCACGCGACGGCAAGCTCGGCCCTGCCGACATGACCGGCGGCTGCTTCTCCATCAGCAGCCTGGGCGGAATCGGCGGGCGCTATTTCACGCCGATCATCAACGCGCCTGAAGTCTCGATCATGGGTGTCTGCAAGAGCAGCATGGAGCCGCGTTGGGACGGCAAGCAATTCGTGCCGCGCCTGATCCTGCCGCTCAGCCTGAGCTGGGATCACCGCGTGATCGACGGCGCTGCCGCTGCACGATTCAACGGCTACTTCGCATCGCTGCTGGCGGACTTCCGCCGCATCGTGCTCTGAACCCAAGGCGCAGGACATGGCAATCATTGAAGTGAAGGTTCCCGACATCGGTGACTTCGAAAGCGTGGCGATCATCGAGCTGCTGGTGAAGCCGGGTGATGTGGTCAAGGCAGAGCAGAGCCTGATCACGGTCGAGAGCGACAAGGCCTCGATGGAAATCCCTTCCTCTGCGGCGGGCGTCGTCAAGGAGCTGAAGGTCAAGATCGGTGACAAGGTCAAGGAAGGCTCCGTGATCCTGTCGCTCGAGGTCGACGCAGTCGCAGCGGCTGCTCCGGCGGCAGCGGCACCTGCGCCCGCGGCGCCGGCACCCGCTACCACGACACCAGCCCCTCAGGTTGCGAGCTACGCTGGCGGTGCTGACATCGAGTGCGATTTGCTCGTGCTGGGCGCCGGCCCCGGCGGCTATTCGGCCGCTTTCCGCGGTGCCGACCTCGGCCTGAAGACCGTGCTGGTCGAGCGCTATGCCGCGCTGGGCGGCGTGTGCCTGAACGTCGGTTGCATTCCCAGCAAGGCGCTGCTGCATGTGGCGTCGGTGATGGACGAGGTCACGCACTTCGCTGACTTGGGCATCACCTTCCAGAAGCCCGAAGTCGACCTGGGCAAGCTGCTGGCGCACAAGAACAAGGTCGTTGGCAAGCTCACCGGCGGCTTGGCGGCCATGGCCAAGATGCGCAAGGTGACCGTGGTGAATGGGGTTGGCGAGTTCGCCGATCCGCACCACTTGAAGGTCACGGGCGCCGACGGCAAGGGTCAAACGATCAAGTTCAAGAACGCCATCATCGCGGCTGGTTCCGAAGCGGTGAAGCTGCCCTTCCTGCCCAAGGACGACCCGCGCATCGTCACCAGCACAGGTGCGCTTGAATTGCGCCAGAAGCCTGAGCGCATGCTGGTCATCGGCGGCGGCATCATCGGCCTGGAGATGGGCACGGTGTATTCCACGCTGGGCGCGCGGCTGGATGTCGTTGAAATGCTCGACGGCCTGATGCAGGGCGCCGATCGCGACCTGGTCAAGGTCTGGCAGAAGATGAACGCGCACCGCTTCGACAAGCTGATGCTGAAGACCAAGACCGTGGGCGCCGAGGCCACGGCCGACGGCGTCAAGGTGCAGTTCGAGGGCCTCGACGGCACGAAGAGCGAAGGCGTCTACGACCTGGTCCTGCAGGCCGTGGGCCGCACGCCCAACGGCAAGAATATCGGCGCCGACAAGGCCGGCGTGATCGTCGGTGACCGGGGGTTCATCACGGTCGACGTCCAGATGCGCACCAACGTACCGCACATCTTCGCCATCGGTGACATCGTCGGTCAGCCCATGCTGGCGCACAAGGCGGTGCACGAGGCACACGTGGCCGCTGAAGTGGTGGCCGGCGACAGCAAGGCGCAGTTCGATGCGCGCGTGATCCCAAGCGTTGCTTACACCGACCCCGAAGTGGCCTGGGTCGGCTTGACCGAGGACGAGGCCAAGGCCAAGGGCGTCAAGGTGAAGAAGGGCTTGTTCCCGTGGACGGCCTCCGGCCGCGCCATCGCGAACGGCCGCGACGAAGGTTTCACCAAGCTGCTGTTCGACGACTCGCCCGAGGCCCATGGTCACGGCCGCATCCTCGGCGGCGGCATCGTCGGTACGCACGCGGGCGACATGATCGGCGAGGTGGCGCTGGCCATCGAGATGGGCGCCGATGCGGTCGACATTGGCAAGACCATCCACCCGCATCCAACGCTGGGCGAGAGCATCGGCATGGCCGCCGAGGTGGCGCACGGCAGTTGCACCGACCTGCCACCGGTGCGGCGCTGAGGTCGCGTATGCCGATTCAAGGTCACCCGGGGAGGTGTAACAAACTGTCGAAGTGACGGTCAATCCCGGGCCTTCTGGAGTAACACCGCGCCACCGTCTGGTGATACTCTGATGGTGGACTTGTCATGACTTCTGCCGACCAAGATCGCCCCAAACGACGCATGCCGCGCCTCGCCCGCGCGGCATTGAACGGGTTGCCGCGCGAGACTCGATTCGCGCTGTACCGCAGGATGGTCGACTGCAATCCTGCGCCCGACCCGCGGTTGACGCTGGGTATAGCTTCGACGCAGCAGGAGCTCGAAGGCTGCTTCGCCTTGTTGCACGAGGCCTACGTGACCAGCGGCTTCATGAGGCCGGACCCGTCCGGCCTGCGGGTAACGCCGTACCACGCGCTGCCGACCACTACCACGCTGTTCGCCAAGTTCGACGACCAGATCGTGGGCACCCTGTCGATCATCCGTGAAGGCGTCTACGGCTTCCCGATGCAGTCCGCGTTTGATCTGACAGCGGTGCGGGCGCAGCCGGGGCGCATCGCTGAAATTTCCGCCTTGGCCGTGCACGCGGATTTCCGCGACGCCGGCGGCACGATCCTGTTTCCGTTGATGAAGTTCATGTACGAGTACTGCACAGCGTACTTCGACACCCGCCATCTCGTCATTGCCGTCAATCCGAAGCACATCGAGATGTACGAGTCGCTGCTGTTCTTCCAGCGCCTGCAGGCCGAAGTCGTTGACAACTACCAGTTCGCCAACGGCGCACCGGCCGTCGGTGCGTCGCTCGATCTCAGTACGGCGCCAGCCTTGTTCAAGGAGGCCTACGAGGGACGTCGGACGAACAAGAACCTGCATCACTACTTCACCCAGGTCAGCTTGCCCAACATCCACTTCCCGCTGCGCACGTACTACACGACGAACGATCCCGTGATGTCGCCAGCCTTGCTGGATCACTTCTTCATTCAACGCACCCAGGTCTTCCAGCAACTCGACGAACGACGTCGCCGGCTGCTGAAAGCTATCTATCACGAAGAGAGCTATCGCGATGTCCTGCCGTTCGTCGCCGACGGGCCGGTGGTTGCCGAGCCGTTGCGCAGGCATCGCCGCTATTCGTTCAAGTGTCCCGCCTTGATGGAGCTCAGCGATGGCGCAGTGGCGCGGCCGGTGGAACTGGAGGTGATCGACGTGTCACGGCGCGGTTTTCTGGCGCGGGCTGACAGCGCGCTGACCGAGCAGACGCGTGGGCTGGTCCGGCTTCAATTGGGTGCTGCGGTTGTGGTGGCAACACAAGCCGTCGTGGTCCGCCGCATCAACACATCCAATGGTTCGTTCTTCGGGTTTCAGATTGACGACCCTGATGAGCATGAATGGCGCCGAACCATTGAAAGCATGGAGACGCATCACACCTCGCCCGGCGCACTGTCGAGCATCAGCGAGGTGGCGGATGCCTCCGAGGAGTGGTCTGTTCACGACATGACGATCGTCTGATGCGCCCCATCCCATGATGTCCTGCCGCAACTGTCTGCTGCCGGAAGGTGTTCCGGGGGCGAATCTGGATGCCCAAGGCGTTTGCCTGGCGTGTCGAACCTACCGACCCCAGGACCGTGAATCTGCGGAAGCGTCGCGTCTGGTGCGCGAGGCCGACCTCGAGAAGGCGCTGCAGGCCTGCCGAGGTCTAGGGGCTTACGACTGCCTGGTGCCGTTGTCGGGGGGCAAGGACAGTGTCTACCTGATCCACAAGCTCAAGGTCCAGTACGGGCTGCGCGTGCTGGCCCACACCACCGACATCAACCTCGGCGAGGTGGCGTGGGCGAACATCCGGCGTGCCGTTGACAAGCTCGATGTCGAACACGTGGTGTACCGCCCGTCTCTGGCGTTTTATCGCCAGCTCTTCCGCTGGCTGTTGATGAACCAGGAAGCGCGCGGCGCGGTGCACACCATTTCCTACGCGTACGCACCGCTGTTCGAGGGCAATGCCTTGCATGTGGCCACGGAGAAGGGCATCCCTCTGGTGTTGGCCGGCTATTCCCCTGGACAGCCGCTACCCGAACGCATGGAATATGAATTTCCGCGGCTGGCGATTTCGGCCGTCGATTGGACGCCGCCTGAACTGCGGGCCTCGGGTGAGTTCAGCGAACAGGATCTGTGCCGTTTCTGGAATCCGCAGCGGTATGCGCCCGGCATGTCGTTTCCGCGGTACTTGGCACCCTATCACGCGTGGTCCTATGACCAGGACGAGATCATGCGCAAGGTGGTTGAACTGGGCCTGATCTCGTCGACCAAGAACGCCAGCCCGGTTTTTTCGAACTACCCCATCAACTGGTTGCTGATGTACTCGGACCTGAAGAGCTTCGGCTACAACCCCTATGCGCCGGAGTTTTCTGCCCTGATCCGCGAGGGCAAGGCGAACAAGCAGTACTGGAAACTGATGGGCAAGGTCGTCGACTTCATCACCCTCAAGAAAATCTATCTCGGCAGCCATGTGAAGCAGCACATGGCGTGGCTGGGCCTGCGCGACGAGGACCTGCGCATCACCCGGCCCAGCCGACCGGAGTGGCCGGAATTCGTCGCCCAGGACTGGGCCTCGAGAACCCCTGGCGTCCGGCCGAGCATCAGCGACGCGGTGTCTTGATGGACACCCGCACGAGTCCCACCTCACCGCGCGTGGATGCGGAGCTGCTCGAAGCCTTGGTGAGCATCCTCCGGCCGGACGGCGTCGTCAGCGATGCCGAGGCCATCGAACGCACCACACGCACCTGCCTGCCGTTTCACGCGCTGGCTACGGTCGTCGTCTATCCCAGCACTGCTCAGCAGGTTCAAGCCGTGGTCCAGGCAGCCTTGAAGGCCAACGTGCCCATCTGGCCTGTGAGCACTGGCAAGAACTTCGGCTACGGCGAGAAAACCGCCGTCTACGACGCGGGCATCACGATGGTGCTGGAGCGGATGAACCGCATCTGGCAAGTTGATGAGCAACTCGGGTTCGCCGTTATCGAACCGGGCGTGACCTACAAGCAGATCAACGACCACTTGAAGCAGACCGGCTCGCGTCTGTGGGCGGACACCGCGGGCACGACGCAGTACGCGAGCGTGATGGGCAACGCCCTGGACAAGGGCCGCGGACTCACGCCGATGGCAGACCATTTTGGCTGTCTGTGCGGCATGGATGTCGTCTTGCCCGATGGCAAACTGCTGGAAACCGGTGGTGGTCCGACCGGTAACAACGCGGTGCGTCACACCTACAAATGGGGCGTCGGCCCGTACCTCGATGGCCTGTTTGCGCAGTCGAATCTAGGCATCGTGGTGAAGGCCGGCATCTGGTTGATGCCGGCACCGGAGAAATTCGACTTTGCCGCTTTCGAATACAAGGCCCCACCCGAAAAGCTGGGTGCGTTCATCGACGACCTGCGTGAACTGGTCATGGCGCGCGCGATCCGTTCTCACCCGCACCTCGCCAACGACTTTGCGATGATGTGCATCCTGGCCCAGTACCCGTATGACAAGCTGGGCGGGCGTCGGCATCTGAGCGACGAAGCAGCCGCCGCCTGGCGCCAGCAGCATGGCGTGGCGCGCTGGACTTTCGGCTGCGGTCTGTACGGCAGCAACGAGGAGGTGCGTTACCAAAAACGCATGATTCGCAAGGTGCTGGGTCGGTATGGGCTGGTGCAGTTCATCGGTGCGGCGGTGCGCGACGATTGGTATGGTCGCCTGATTCGAACCGTGGCACCGGTGGTCAATCGCTTGTTGGGCAAGTCACCCGAATTCACCGATGTGATGGTGCCGGCAATCGATTTGTTCCGGGGCATTCCCACCGACGAGTTCGTCCGGCAGGCTTATTTCAAGTCGCATCAAAAGAAGCCCGACACGGACGTCGATCCCGCGCGCGACGGCTGCGGTCTGGTGTGGATCGGCCCGGTGGTGCCCTTCACCTCGGGGCATGTCATGAAGGCGCTGTCGCTGACCAAGCAGATCTTCGACAAGCACGAGTTCGACTTCTTCGCCGAGGTGATCGTGGAGAGCGCGCGCTCGGTGATCCTGCTGGTCGGCGTGTTCTACGACAAGCAGGACGCAGCCGATGCCGAGCGTGCGCTGGCCTGGTATCACGAGGCACGAGATGCCTATGTGGAGAATGGTTACCCGCCGTACCGCGCCACCTCGATGAGCATGGCGACGGCGCTGGACGCCAACCCGCAGGCCAAGGCGTTCGTCGCGTCGCTCAAGCAGGCCGTCGATCCTCAGAACCTGATCGCGCCAGGGCGGTACGGCACCCCGTTGCGGTAAAGGTTCAAGCTGGTGAAGAACGTATTTCTCACGGGCGGCACCGGCACCATCGGCAGCGCGCTGGTGCCGCGACTGCTGGCCGAAGACGACACGGTATTGACGCTGCTGATCCGCGCGCGGGACGACGCTGATTTGCACGCCCGCCTTGCGGAGATGTTGGGTTATTGGCAGCACCAGCAAGGAGACAGTCTCGCATCGCGCATCAGACCGCTGCGCGGGGACATTTCTCTCCCCCAGTTCGGTGTCGGTGACGCTGGTTTTGCCCTGCTGGCCAGCGAGACCACACACATCATCCACTGTGCCGCCAGCGTCAAACTGAACATGGAGATGGAGCAGGCACGCGCCACCGCGGTCACGCCGACCCGCACCGTGCTCGAACTCGGACAGCGGTGCGCGCAGGCCGGGACGCTGCGCAAGATCGACCTCGTCAGCACCGTCGGCGTCTGGGGGCGTACGCCGGGCCACATGCCGGAGCGACGCTTGCCGGAGGTCCGCGATTTCCACAACACCTACGAGGCGGCCAAATCAGAAGCGGAGCGGGTCGTCTGGAGCGAAGGCGAGGGCTTGCCCATCACCGTGCACCGGCCCAGCATGGTGGTCGGTGAAACCGGCAGCGGTCGGGTGATGCACTTTCAGGTTTTCTATCACCTGTGCGAATTCCTGTCGGGCGCGCGCACCTACGGTGTGATGCCGGAACTCGGCCACACCCGCCTCGACACCGTCCCGGTGGACTGGGTTGCCGATGCGATCCACTGGTGCAGCAGCCATGAGGAAACGGCCGGGAAGATCTTCCATTTGTGCTCCGGGCCTGACGAGGCCATCTCGCTGAAAAGCCTGCAGCAACGCGTGCGCAGTGCCTGGCAGGCGCACGGCCGCAAGCTGCCGCGTCTGCGCCGGGTCAACCGCAGGCTGTTGGAGCGACTGGTGCCTGTCATCGGCGCGCTCACCGGCGAGAAGGCGCGCCGCGCCTTGCGCGGCTTGCCACCGATATTGGCTTACCTCGCCGAAGACCAGGGATTCGCGAACCCCCGAACCGCGCAGGCATTTGCCGCAGCAGGCCTGCCCGTGCCTTCGGTGGACCGCTATCTCGACGCGGTGCTGGGCTATTACCTCGATGCCAGCGTCGAGCGACCCGCACCATGACTGATGCCGAATCGGCGCATGACACGGTCTGGCAGCTGCTTGATCAGCGTGTCGCGGCAACACCTGACACCATTGCGTTCCAGCGTGAGATCGGCGATGGGCTCTGGGAACCGTTGACATGGCAGGCGTTTTACGCACGTGTGATCCGGCTGCGCCGCGGCCTGTACGCGGCCGGCTTGCGCAAGGGCGATCGCCTGGCACTCATCGCACCGGTATCGATCGACTGGGAACTGCTGCATCACGCGGCGCTGTCCATGGGCGTGGTCGTGGTGGGGCTGGATGCACACGACTTGCCGCAGCGAATTGCCGGCATGGCCCAGCAGGCCGGCGTGGTGGCCTTCGCGACCACCGATGTGCGGGCGTTGGCTGGCCTGGGCGAGGATCAATGGAGCAAGGTACGCGTCCTGCTGACCCTATGCGACCAGAAAGGCAACGTCGAACTGCCGCTCGGCAAACAGTTCCTCACTTGGGCCGAACTGGATGCGCTTGCCGACACCGTCGACGCGCTTCCGGAAACCCCGGGCCCCGACGACGTGGCAACGATCATCTTCACGTCGGGCACCACCGGTGCGCCCAAAGGCATTGCGTACACCCATGCGCAGGTCTGCATGGCTGTTGCAGCCATCGCCGATGCCTTCAGCTTTGTGGGGCACGATGGTCGACTGCTGTGCTGGTTACCGCTGTCCAATCTGTTCCAGCGCATGGTCAATCTGGCGGGGCTGCGCCAGGGCGCGGGCACTTATCTGCTGGGCGATCCGCGACGAGTGATGGCGGTGGTGGCCACCGTGTCGCCGGACATCTTTGTGGGCGTGCCGCGCTTCTACGAAAAACTCTACGACGGCATACGTGAATCGATTGCCGCACGGCCTGCGCTGCAGCGAAGGGCGATTGAGCTGGCCTGGCGCATCGGTCGCCGCGCCAGCCGATACCAGTTGGACAGGCACCCGCTGCCTGTCTGGCTTGCATGGACGCACCGCGCTGCAGATCGCCTTGTGCTGTCGCGGCTTCGCGCTGTGATGGGCGGCAGATTGCGCTGCATGGTCACGGGATCCGCCCCGACGCCGCGCTATCTGCTGGACGAATTTCATGCCATGGGCTGGCTGCTGCTGGAGGCTTACGGCATGAGCGAAAACGTGATGCCCATGGCCATGAACTGCATCGACGATTTTCGCTTCGGCACCGTCGGCCGTCCCTTGCCGGGCAACCAGCTTGTGGTGAGCGAGGACGGAGACATCAAGGTCAAAGGGCCCGGATTGTTCAGCGGATACCTGGGCGATGCTGAGCCGCTGACGGTCGATGCCGAAGGCTTTCACACCACCTGGGACTTGGGAGTAAAAGACGGCGACGGCTACCTCCGCGTCACCGGCCGGTCGGGTGATCTGATCAAGACCTCGGTGGGCCGTCGCATCGCTCCGGCGCCCATAGAGGCTCACCTTCGGCGCATGCCGGGCATTGATGATGTCGTGCTGATTGGCAATGGGAAAAAATACCTGGTGGCCCTTTGCAGCTGCGAGCAGGTTGTGCCAAATGAAGCTGCGTTGGCGGCATTTCAGACCTCAATCAACCAGTATCTTTCCGATATCAATGAGCAGGATAGACCGCGTGGCATAGGATTGATTCTGAAAAAATTTAGTATCGAATCAGATGAAATGACGCCTAATCTTAAAATCAGGCGAGAAGTCATTTTGTCTCGATATACAACACTCATTGATCAGATTTATCAAACCGTCGATTCCATGCCTCGACAAGAGAAATATTGCTTTGTTGTTACCGACCCGGGGTAATTTAAAGCAGCGGCTGGATGTCCAAGCGCTGTGGTCGCATTTGCCGTGCAACAAGGGCGTGCCACATGCGATGGCAATCACGCCGAGCCTCAGTCAATGTCGAGCAGGCTTTGCGACTGATGCGGCTGTCTTTGCTCATCCTGGTGTTGGCGGCCCCAGCTTTGACGGTCAGCCTCGCAAAGGCACGCGGCCTGAGCCGTCGGAAAATTTTACAGTCCACCTTTTTGAGGACTTGCTTCTACCCAAGCAAGGCAGAAAAATCCATTAAAATCAATCTGTTAGGAAGTATCGGTTTTATTGGCACACGCATTGCTTTAATTAGGCACCGGAGCTGGCACGGCTGAGTTGTACAGCCACCCAGACCGTAGGCAGTGGTTGTCAAAACTTAATTGGGAGAATTCAAGTGAACTTCAAAAAACTCTCTGCGGCGGTTGGTGTCGCTGCTCTGGTCGGTGCTTCGGGCGGCGCGTACGCAGCAACGACCGCCACGTTTGACCCCGCCGCGGGCAACGGCGATCCTTCAAACAAGACGGTGTATGTGGGCCAGAGTGCGTTCACCTTCAGCAGCATCCAGACCTCCTTGGCCAGTCAGTTGGATATCAACGGGACTAGTGGTACCGGCGTTGGCTGGCAAGAGGCCGGGCACCTGATATTCAACACCTACGACGGCGGGTTCCAGCGCAACGGCAATCGCACGTACGGCGGCGGTGCGTACGACATCTACGGCACTTTCACAGGGTCAGGCATTGGTGACTGGGGTGGTAACCAGTTCACCGTCACGGGCATTGGCGGGTTCGCGATCAAGATCTATGCATCACCGAACCTTGGTACCGCGCTGACTGCCGGTACGCCGACATCGGGAACCCAAGCCAATGGCGGCGTCACCGGAGGCGGCAAAGACTTCCTGCTGGGCACTGCGACGTTTGCTGGGTCCTTTGGTGGCACCAGTGCTCAACTCCTCGGCGTCGGCACATCGGGCATAGCGACAACTCAGTTGACTGCTGCTTTCGGCTTCACTCCGGCTTCTGCTGCCTACACGGGGATTGGCGGTTTCTTCCAAGCTCCCACACCATTCAACCTGACCTTGTCTGCTTCCGGCAGCAGCAATCAGGCGCAATCGGCGTGGACGGCTGACATGACTGGTGTTCACGTCGTCACTGCTGCTGGCGGTGGTGCCACGGGCAACATCCGATTGGTCAACAACGTGCCTGAGCCTACTGCTTTGTCTCTGGTTGGCTTGGCACTGGTTGGTGCGGCTGCAGCCAGCCGCAAGAAGAAAAGCAAGACTGCTTGATGCTCTGGTATTTGGGTACTGTTGCTCAGCGTCAACGCGAAGCGATGCCTAGATAAATCAAGTTCTTGTATGCATTAACGCCCTGCCACAAGCAGGGCGTTTTTGTTTGTGCCCATCGTTGAGCTTGAGCATGGTGGTTTGAGAGCTTGACCGTGTCGCGCGAACGACGAGCTAGCAGCTTGTCGCCTGGCAAGATCAAGCAGCCTGTCGTTGTGGACCTTCGGCGAGACAGCTGGGCCTCCCGTCAATCGTGCGTAGGACTCGTTGACCAAGTTGGCGATCGTCCAATGGGTGGCCGGCGTCAACTATCTTGACCGCCCGGCGACAACTATCCTGGCCGGTTGGAAGCGGGGAATGATTTCGATGTGATGGCTGGTCAGCG
>JAYVEB010000130.1:0-4470 GCA_043749095.1 Burkholderiales bacterium
CTCACGGTAGCCCCGCCTCCACGACCCGCCCGGCGCAGGCCTTCAACCGGCCAAGATGGTTGTCGTCGACCGGCCAAGGTAATTGTCGTCAACCAGCCCTAGTTTCAACAGTGCCGACAGCACGGTTCGGGCCTTCTTCGAAGGCCATTGACTCATGCAGCAGCAGGCAGGGCGATGTTGATGTTCGTGGGCCGAGCCTCGCCCTGTTCCAGCCGCTCAGCGATTACTCGCAGCGCCAAGGTCTCTGCTTTCAGGACGGCTTCGTCCTTCGTGGCTCCGTAGGTGAGTACGCCCGGCAGCTCAATCACCTCGGCCAGCCAGCGCCCATCATCTTCTTGCTCGCACTCGATCGTGTAATCCATGGCACCGAACTCCTTGCTGTTCTCGCGATCGTCAAGAGCGATGAGTCGCGAGGGGTTCATCATCAGTTCAGCGCAAGAGCGCCTTCATTTGCAGACGGTTTCAACTTTGGCAAACTGCCCAAAGCCGACCGTTTGAGACGTGCAGGTGACGGGCTTTGCAGGTACCTGAGCGGGGGGGGGGGGGTTAACCACTGCTGGAGGCGTTGGCGGTCTGTAGCCCTGAGCCAGCCCTTGAATAAATGCGCCAGTCAGATCAGCAGCAGTGTCACCCGAGGCCTGCGGTTGAGCTCTGAGAGTTGCCAAATCAGCAGCCGGCACGGGTTCACCTAACCTAACTAGGTTCGACTGAGCGACAGGTATGCCGTACCTAGCGGCCAGGCCATATGCGCGCACTGCGTCATCGCGGCGCGACAAGCGCTCATACACGACACCCAGATTGTTCCAGGCGGTGGGCTCGCCTTCCTGTGTTGCGCTAAAGAAGTGCTTTTCAGCCAGGGGCAGGTTGCCAGCGTTCAACGCGGCGTACCCTCGTTCGAAATTTGTTTGTGGCCCCGTGATGGTCGAGCAGCCGGATAGTGCGCCGCTGCTGAGAAGGACAAGTCCCGCCAACGCGCTCTGGAATCTCATCGCGTGTCCCTCTTGCAAATCGCCATGCTTCCACAAAAAGACTGATTGCGCCATTGCCAATCGGCTTCTCGATCAAGCCTCCGGCGCACTCACCGTCCAGCGCTTGCTGATCTCGCCGCTGCCCTTCACGCTCTCGAGGTGCACGCCGAAGCCCCACAGCCGGGCGACGTGCTTCAGCACTTCTTGCGCACTGTCGTTCAAGGGCCGGTCGTTGTGCTGCGCATGGCGCAGCGTCAGCGAGCGGTCGCCGCGCCGGTTGACGCTCCAGACCTGGATGTTCGGCTCGCGCTCGCCGAGGTCGTACTGGCGCGACAGCGATTCACGCAGGCGGCGGTAACCGGCATCGTCGTGGATGGCAGCGACCTCGAGCTCCATGTCCTTCTCGTCGTCGTGGATCGCGAACAGGCGGAAATCGCGCATCAGCTTGGGCGACAGGTACTGGCCGATGAAGCTCTCGTCCTTGAAGTTGCGCATCGCGTGGTCCAGCGTTTCCAGCCAGTCGGCGCCAGCGACCGCCGGGAACCACTGTCGGTCTTCCTCGGTCGGCGCCTCGCAGATGCGCTTGATGTCGGTGAACATCGCAAAGCCCAGCGCGTAGGGGTTGATGCCGCTGTAGGCCTTGTGGCCGACCGGCGGCTGGTAGACCACGTTGGTGTGCGACTTCAGCCATTCGATCATCACGCCGTCGCTGAGGTAACCGCGGTCGTACATGGTGTTGAGCAGGTGGTGGTGCCAGAAGGTGGCCCAGCCCTCGTTCATCACCTGCGTCTGGCGCTGCGGGTAGAAATACTGCGCGACCTTGCGCACTATGCGTACGACCTCGCGCTGCCAGGGTTCGAGCAGCGGCGCGTTCTTCTCGATGAAGTACAGCAGGTTTTCCTGCGGCTCTTCCGGAAAGCGGCGCACCTCGGCCTCTTCGGCAACGTGCCCCGCCTTGCGCGGCAGCGTGCGCCACATCTCGTTGACCTGTCGCTGCGCATAGGCCTCGCGGTCCTTGCGCGCGGCCAGCTCCTGCGCCAGGCTCTTGCGGCTGGGGCGGCGGTAGCGGTCGACGCCGTGGTTCATCAGCGCGTGGCAGCTGTCGAGCAGGGTTTCGACCGCGTCGAGGCCGTGTTGCTCCTCACATTCGGCGATGTAGTTCTTGGCATAGACCAGGTAGTCGATGATCGACCCCGCGTCGGTCCACATGCGGAACAGGTAGTTGCCCTTGAAGAAGCTGTTGTGGCCGTAAGCGGCGTGCGCGATCACCAGCGCCTGCATCGCCATCGTGTTCTCCTCCATCAGGTAGCTGATGCAGGGGTTGGAATTGATGACGATCTCGTAGGCCAGACCCATGTGGCCACGGCGGTAGTTCTTCTCGGTTGAGATGAACTCCTTGCCGTAGCTCCAGTGGCGGTAGTTCACCGGCATGCCGACCGAGGCATAGGCATCCATCATCTGCTCGGCGGTGATGATCTCGAGCTGGTTCGGGTAGGTGTCGAGGCCGAAGCTCTCGGCGGTCTCGCGGATCACCTCGTGGTAGCGATCGATCAGCTCGAACGACCAGTCGTTGGGCGACGGCAGTGGCTCATGGCTGCGCGGCGGAGCGATCAGGTCGGCTGCACGCCGACGCACGCCGCCGCTGTGGTGGTCATGCCGCCGCTCTTCGCCCCAGGGCGGCGTGATGACCGTGTGGGTGGCCGTATTCATGCGGGAGCGCCTTCCTTCTTGAACAGGTCACGGAAGACCGGGTAGATCTGCGAGGCTTCGGTCGCCTTGCGGACCGCAAAGGCCTTGCTCTCTTGCGAAAGGGCGGCGTATTCGTCCCACAGGTTCTGCTCTTCCTCGGCCACCTGCACATAGGCGAAGTAGCGGCACAGCGGCAGGATCCGGTTGGCCAGGATGTCGCGACAGCGGCCGCTGTCGTGGTGCCAGTTGTCACCGTCGCTGGCCTGCGCGCCGTAGATGTTCCATTCGGCCGTCGGGTAGCGCGCCCGCGCGATCTCGTCCATCAGCACCAGCGCGCTCGACACCACCGTGCCGCCGGTCTCGGTGGAGTGGAAAAAATTCTGCTCGTCGACTTCCTGCGCTTGGGTGTGGTGGCGAATGAAGACGAGATCGATCTTCTCGTAATGGCGGGTCAGGAACAGATAGAGCAGGATGAAGAAGCGCTTGGCGAGGTCCTTGCGCGCCTCGTCCATCGAGCCGGAGACGTCCATCAGGCAGAACATCACCGCCTTCGAGGTCGGCATCGGCACACGCACGCGGCTGCGGTAGCGCAGGTCGATCGGGTCGAGGTAGGGGATGCGCTTCAAGCGCGCACGCAGCGCCTCTATTTCGAGCCGCAGCGGTGCGATCTCTCCCTCGTGCGGGTTCGGGTCGGGGTGGCTCAGCAGGTGATCCAGCTGCGTTTCGAGCTGGTGAAGTTCGCGCCGCGATTCGCTGCCGATCGCGATGCGCCGGCCGATCGCGCCGCGCATCGAGCGCACTACATGCAGGTTGCTCGGGTTGCCGTCGCTGCTGTAGCCGGCGCGGTGCGTCTTGAACTCCGGCGTCTCGGCCAGCGTGGTGCGGGCGAGGTTGGGCAAGGCCAGGTCGTCGAAGAAGACCTGCATGAATTCTTCCTTGGTCAGGTGGAAGACGAAGTCGTCCTCGCCTTCACCGGAATCGCTCGCCTGACCCCCACCACCGCTGCCACCGCCGCCCTTGGGCCGCGCAATGCGGTCGCCACGCAGATAGTCCTGGTTGCCCGGATGCACCATGTCGCGTTTGCCGCCCTGCCCGTGTCGGAACACCGGTTCTGAGATGTCGCGCTTCGGGATCTGGATGTCCTCGCCCTGCGCGAGGTCGCGGATGCTGCGGCCATCGACCGCACGCTTGACGGCTTCGCGGATCTGCTCCTTGTGGCGCCTGAGAAAACGTTCGCGATTGCCGATCGACTTGTTCTTGCCCGCCAGTCGCCGGTCGATGATCTGCTGGAACATGAAGTCCTTCCGAAGCTGCGAGACGCCTTAGCTCGACTTCCGAACGCGCAGGTACCACTCGCACAGCAGCCGCACCTGCTTGGGCGTGTAGCCTTTGGCGACCATGCGGGTGACGAAGTCCTCGTGCTTCTTCGCCTCGTCGGCGCTGGCCTTGGCGTTGAAACTGATCACCGGCAGCAACTCCTCGGTGTTCGAGAACATCTTCTTCTCGATCACCGTGCGCAGCTTCTCGTAGCTGGTCCACACCGGGTTGTTGCCGGCGTTGTTGGCGCGCGCGCGCAGCACGAAGTTGACGATCTCGTTGCGGAAGTCCTTCGGGTTGCTGATGCCGGCGGGCTTCTCGATCTTCTCGAGTTCGGCGTTCAGCGACGAGCGGTCGAAGACTTCGCCGGTGTCGGTGTCGCGGTATTCCTGGTCCTGAATCCAGTAGTCGGCGTAGGTCACGTAGCGATCGAAGATGTTCTGGCCGTACTCGCTGTAGCTCTCGAGGTACGCGGTCTGGATTTCCTTGCCGATGA
>JAYVEB010000131.1:0-4447 GCA_043749095.1 Burkholderiales bacterium
CGCTTCAGCGCCATCCATTTTCAGGGTTAATTCATTCGGCAGGTGAGTTGTTCTTTTGCAGTAGCTCTGATTCAGTAAAAGTACTCAGAGAAAATCGACTATATCATAAGTATGAATTAATTAATATTTAATACATACCCGTTACCATTTAGTCAGTGGACATCAAATCAAGAGCGAGATCTTGAAATTTAGTTGCAGATCGGCTTTTCAATTCTTTAATTAAATAAAATCAGAATCGAATCACAAGCTTTCCCTGCACGATGATAACGTTGCCAAATTACTTTACAATCGAAATTGTGTTTCAGATGACTAGCCAAATGAGAGAACGATGTTTTAAATCTATGTATTCTCATTCAACTTTCGTGTGCAACAACTGTGAGAATCGAAGTTTTCAATTTCGATTTGCTCGGTTTACACACTCCTTAGCGGATTCCGACTTCCATGGCCACCGTCCTGCTGTCTGTATGAATCAACACCTTTTGTGGGATCTAGATGAGCGAATAGTTTGGCACTGTAACGCAACGTCCGGTTCATCCCGCATCGCCAGTTCTGCTTCGGCTATAGAGATTATAAATCTCTGGACACACAATGAATTAACTTCATTGTACCGGAGTACACCTTAAGCTGGAAGAAGAATTCGAATTCGATTCAACTTACAACCCATTTACGCCTACTCTCTGTACATGATTATGATAATATTAAATTAATAATAATATCACAAGTTAGCTGCGCGATTGTCTCTTCCACTTTGCATTTGCTTTTCAGCTTTAATTTGCAAGTGAATATGAAATGAGATGTTCCCGCAATTCGGAAATGTCGTCTTGTAAAAAAAGAGTTACAAAACTAGATGTGAACAAGCACATCTTTGTTTGGCATTCAAAACTGTATTTTACCAAAAATGGCCCACTAAAGACTTCCATTCGAGGTCATAACTCCAATTAAGTGAGTACGACTTCTTACCTATTTAAAGTTTGAGAACAGGTCAAAGTTGTTTCAACTCCGGAACCTCTAATCATTAGCTTTACCTGATAAAACTGTATAAGTCTCAGCTATCCTGCATTGACTCGCATGATTTAACATCACACGATCGAGTACGTCTTAAATTAAACATTCATTATATATATGAACATTCAACCTACAACTATTTACTCTGTGAACTTCACTCGTGAGATTTAATAATTCTAAATCTACAAGCTTCGCTGCAAGTTGCTCATGAAAGAATTCAATAAGTTGAATTGTTTGCATTGCTGAACTTTCTTGCACTAGAATATGTATTATTGATTGAGATCAATCAATTTGCCAACGATTATAGATCAATTGGCATTTCTCCCCTAGTATTAACTGAGGGAAACTTCGGAGGGAACCAGCTACTAGATGGTTCGATTAGTCTTTCGCCCCTATACCCAAATTTTACGAACGATTTGCCATATTCATTTCAATTGTTATTAAGTTCACAATTGTATTGGACTATACCTTAAATCAAAACACGTTTGTGTTTCGACCTAAAATCGTCTAGTCTCTGCACATACTCACTCGATATAATAATTATTAAATCGAATAAGTTAGCTTACGGATTGATCGTCATTCGAAATGAAATTAATATTTATCATTGAATGTGAAATCGACACTTCCCCGTACTTTGATTTTATCGCATTGAATGTTAATAATTCAACACTAGCCGAACGATTATGTTCCGCTTTGAGACGCACATAATCGCTATATTGATTGCTTTTGTTTCTTCACGTCAGTATCGCTACGAGCCTCCACCAGAATTTCTCCTGGCTTCACCCTATTCAGGCATAGATCACCATCTTTCGGGTCCCAACAGATATGCTCTTACTCAAATCTTTCACAAGTGATGATTGGTCAATAGTGCCACCGCAAGCGGTTTCCTACCAAAGTACACGAAGTACCTTTACTTTCATTTCGCATCAGGGTTTTCCACCCAAATACTCGCATAGATGTTAGACTCCTTGGTCCGTGTTTCAAGACGGGTCGATGAAAACCATTTCGTCAAAATCGTGATAACACATAGCATTTCAATCCTCAGTACCAACACAAATGAATCGTATAACATTGTTATCCTAACCCACATGCACCAGCAGAAAAACTAAAATGAAGCCGCAGGCGTGTTATTACATCCTCAATCCAATCCAAATTAGGAACACAAGGCTTCAAACAATTGCTTGTTCTACCAACCTCATGCTCTTCTCATTCGAATCGAATTGATCTTGACTTGAATACGATAACTGAAAATGCAACTGCTACAATTTCGAACCCGAACAGGTTTAACCACTGTCCAAACCCGAAACCGCATCAATCACACCAAAATAATCGCATTAAAGACTGGTTTCCAGCGCTTCTCTCTTAACAATTTCAAGTACTTTTTAACTCTCTTTTCAAAGTTCTTTTCATCTTTCCCTCACGGTACTTGTTCGCTATCGGTGTCATGTCAATATTTAGCTTTAGCGGAAATTTACCCGCCATTTAGAGCTGCAATCCCAAACAACTCGACTCAATGAACACGCGTCGTACGTGCTGCTCTCCAGAAAGTACACGGGATTCTCACCCTCTGCGACGCCTTGTTTCAAAAGACTTTATTCTGGGGCAAACACTGACAACATGTCTCTAGGTTACAATTCGACGACTCGCTTGAATAGTCGATTTTCAATTTGAGCTCTTCCCGCTTCACTCGCCGTTACTAGGGGAATCATGGTTATTTTCTTTTCCTCCCCTTATTAATATGCTTAAATTCAGGGGGTAATCCCGCTTCATCTGAGATCTAAAATATGATTCAATTGCGTAACAAAAACAACGATATAGCCAATCAACTCACAAGAACACAATCTCGAACACTTTCCGTGAAGAAAGTCAAAATCATGCCAAAAGGAATTTGCAAAAAAGCATTATTCTTTTGTCGAAGATGAAAGGAAGCATGAAGGACACATCAATCACAACTATTCATTCACACAAGTAATGAAAGCCCAAATCAACCCAAACGCATTTTTTGCACGAGGCAATTATCTACGCTGTTTTGCTTTGTGAAATCAAAACGGACAGAGGTGCAAACTAGTTCGTCAATCTCATTGCTGAAATTGATTAACGGAGTTATGAGAGTTCGATCAAAATCGGTTTGCCACTAAACTAAGATTTCAAGTGATTCGTCGCATGGTAGCGCAAGGAAACACTCAGTATTCAACTGCACTCTAATTTAATTGAGTTTTGAAGTCAATTAACTCAAAGCCGTTGGTTGTGAAGAGAACCGATACTCAAAGAGGCGTGCTCCCAGGCATACCCGAGAGCGCAATTTGCGTTCAAAGATTTGATGATTCACTGAATTCTGCAATTCGCATTACATATCGCATTTCGCTGCGTTCTTCATCGTTACATGACCCAAGATATCCATTGCTAAGAGTTGTTCAATATTTCGTAACAAAGCTGACACTCACGAGGAGTAATCAAGTCTGAAGAAGATTAGACAAACATTTAGTTTATAGGGTGAAATTAATAAAATGAATAAAGTTAACAACTCAACCACACACCTCTTAACTGACTTTCACCAGCAAGCTGATTACTAACAGAAAGAAGAAGGGCGAATTGAAAACAGGGGGGTATTGTCTACAAACAATCAAGTAATTGCACGCAAAAACTGATTGAATATAGGGACGTTACAGTTCACATTGAGTTTGAATGTTGGTATACAAGCGTTGATGCGAGGATCCTTCCGCAGGTTCACCTACGGAACTGGTGATTTAACTCATGCGAAAGGCAAAAGAGATCATGTGAACTATTTGTATCACATACCGACTATATTATAAGCCTATATACAAATAAAATTAAGTTAATCTTATTCGCACACAAACCCACTATCATTTAGTCTGTGAACAGTAATCCTTTGTGATCAGTCTCGATGAGATAGATCAGAAAGGAATTAGAAGCGGATTAGCCGTTTTAGTAATGACAATCATTGTTACTTTCCCTTTGGTTTTTCTCCAAAGCCATCAATTCAATTTAAACTCGAATTGATTTAGTAGATTGTCATCGTGACGGCACTTCCCGCTATTTGATAATGTTGCTGAATTGTATATACATGTATATATATATATATAAATTCAACTAGCACAAATGAGGTAAAGCAATTGTTTTATAGTCGCAGTTTTCCTACCCATAATTTCAGGGCTGCTAAGGCTTCCGAGTGAAGAAGATTTGGACGGGCATCGGTAAGGATCCACACAAAAATTCAGCACAAGTATAACAAACCTTGTTACGACTTTTACTTCCTCTAAATGAGCAAGTTTGTTGCAGTTCTCAGCACGTTAGCAGTTACCCACAAACGTTCCAATCCCTGCAGCTCACTAATCCATTCAATCGGTAGTAGCGACGGGCGGTGTGTACAAAGGGCAGGGACGTAATCAATGCAAGTTGATGACTTGCGTTTACTAGGAAT
>JAYVEB010000132.1:0-4442 GCA_043749095.1 Burkholderiales bacterium
ACCAGCGCATCCTCGCGGGCGGCGGGCGGCCGCTGCACGTCATCGAAGGCCCGCTGATGGCCGGCATGAACATCGTCGGCGACCTGTTCGGGCAGGGCAAGATGTTCTTGCCGCAGGTCGTGAAATCGGCGCGCGTGATGAAGCAGGCGGTCGCGCACCTGCTGCCCTACATCGAGGAAGAGAAGCGCCTGCATGTCGAGGCCGGCGGCGAGGCGAAGGCCAAGGGCAAGATCGTGATCGCGACCGTCAAGGGCGACGTGCACGACATCGGCAAGAACATCGTCACCGTCGTGCTCCAGCGCAACAACTTCGAGGTCGTCAACATGGGCGTGATGGTGCGTTGCGAGGACATCCTCGCGCGCGCCAAGGTCGAGGGCGCCGACATCATCGGGCTCTCGGGCCTGATCACGCCGAGCCTGGAAGAGATGCAGTACGTGGCCGGTGAGATGCAGCGCGACGAGTACTTCCGCATCAAGAAGATCCCGCTGCTGATCGGTGGTGCCACGTGTTCACGGGTGCACACCGCGGTGAAGATTTCGCCGCACTACGAGGGGCCGGTGGTCTATGTGCCCGACGCAAGCCGCAGCGTCAGCGTTTGCAGCGACCTGCTGTCCGACGAAAAAGCAACTGCCTACATTGCCGAGCTGAAGTCCGACTACGACAAGGTGCGGGAGCAGCACGCCAACAAGAAGGCGACGCCGCTGGTCACGCTGGCCGAGGCGCGTGGCAACAAGACGACCTTCGATTGGGCCAACGGCGCCGCGCCGAAGCCGAAGTTCACCGGCCGTCGCGTGTTCCGCAACTACGACCTGGCTGAACTCGCCAACTTCATCGACTGGGCGCCGTTCTTCCAGACCTGGGACCTGGCCGGCGCCTACCCGGCGATCCTGACGGACGACATCGTCGGCGAATCGGCGCGCCGCGTGCTGAGTGACGGCCAGCGCATGCTGAAGCGCCTGATCGACGGGCGCTGGCTGAGTGCGAACGGCGTGATCGGGCTCTACCCCGCCAACACGGTGGGCGACGACGACATCGAGATCTACACCGACGACAGCCGCAGCGAGGTGCTGTTCACCTGGCGCGGCCTGCGGATGCAGACGGTGCGGCCGGTGGTCGACGGACCGGACGGACAAAAGCTCAGGCGCCCCAACCGCTGCCTGGCCGACTACATCGCGCCGAAAGGCTCGGGCATCGCTGATCACATCGGCCTGTTCGCGGTCACCTCGGGCATCGGTACCGAGAAAAAGGAAAAGCAGTTTCTCGATGACCACGACGACTACAGCGCGATCATGCTGAAGGCGCTGGCCGATCGGCTGGCCGAAGCGTTTGCCGAACGGATGCACCAGCGCGTGCGCACCGAGTTCTGGGGCTACACGACCGACGAGGGCCTCAGTGCTACCGACCTGATTGCCGAGAAATACCGCGGCATCCGCCCCGCTCCCGGCTACCCGGCGTGTCCGGACCACACGGTGAAGGCAGCCATGTTCGAGGCGCTGCAGTGCGCGGACATCGGCATGGCGCTGACCGAAAGCTGGGCGATGACCCCAGCGGCGAGCGTCAGCGGCTTCTACATCGCCCACCCCGAAGCGGCTTACTTCAACGTCGGCAAGATCGGCGAAGATCAGATCGAGGACTGGGCGCGCCGCACCGGGCTGGACGCGGCGCAGGTGCGCCGTTCGCTGGCGGCGTTGCTATAGCGCGCTGACATCTCGGGATCGGCAGGAGCCGCTGTGCGCTCAGCGCACTGCCAGCACCCGCCGGTACTGGATCGCCTCGGCCAGGTGCGCGCTGCGGATCGACGCGCTGGCCGCCAGATCGGCGATCGTGCGGGCCATGCGCAGCACACGGTGGCGGCTGCGGGCCGACCACGCGAGGCGTGACGCGGCGGTGGCCAGAAATCGAGAGGCGGCCTCGTCCAGCGCGCAGTGGTCTTCCAGGGCATCGCCTGACAGCGCTGCGTTCAGACAGCCTTGGCGGTCGCGCTGCAGGCGTTGTGCGACGGCCACCCGCGCGGCGACTGTGGCGGAGGGCTCGCCGTCGGGCGCCCGCATCAAGGCCTCGGCCGACATCGCCGGTACTTCCACCTGCAAGTCGATGCGGTCGAGCAAGGGGCCGCTGATGCGCGCTTGGTAGCGCCCTACGGTGTCGGGCGAGCAGCAGCAGGACTTCAGGGTGCTGCCGTGATGACCGCAGGGACACGGATTCATCGCGGCCAGCAACTGGAAGCGCGCTGGAAACTCGGCCTGGCGCGCCGCACGGGAAATGACGATGCGGCCGGTTTCCAGCGGTTCGCGCAGCGCTTCCAGTGCCATCCGCGGGAATTCGGGCAACTCGTCGAGGAACAGCACGCCTTCGTGCGCGAGCGAAATTTCGCCGGGCCGCGGCGGTGATCCGCCCCCGACCAGTGCCACCGAGGATGCCGTATGGTGCGGGCTGCGGAAGGGCCGCTGCGCCCACTGCGTGGCATCGAAGGGGCGGCCGTTCAGACTGATCACCGCGGCGGATTCCAGCGCCTGAGCCTCCGACAGACCGGGCAGCAGGCCGGGGAAGCACTGCGCCAGCATTGACTTGCCGGTGCCGGGCGGCCCGCTCATCAGCATGTTATGGTCAAAAGACCCAACATAAGGAACCCGGTGCAGCAATCATCAACGACAACCAAGCCCAAGGCGTATAGCTACCTGCGGTTCTCCACCCCCGAGCAACAGAAGGGTGACTCATTCAGGCGTCAGGCCACGATGGCAACCGACTACGCCGCCCGCAAGGGGCTGGACCTAGATGCCTCACTCACCTTCCATGATCTTGGTGTGTCAGCGTTCAAGGGAGCCAATGCCGAGACGGGCAGGCTTGCTGACTTTCGCGAAGCTGTGGACGCCGGACTTGTCCCGCAGGGCTCGTTCCTTTTGGTGGAAGCCCTAGACCGAATCTCCCGCTTGGCACCCCGCAAGGCGCTGCGCGTATTGGAGGACATCGTGGGTTCAGGCGTTGCGGTGGTCACACTCAATGACGAGAAGGTCTACACCGCCGAGAACCTCGATAGCGACCCCGTCGGGCTCATCCTAGCAATCATGCTCTTCATGCGTGCCAACGAAGAGTCGGCAACAAAGGCTCGCAGATTGAAGGCGGCTTGGGATGGCAAACGGCTCGCGGCATCCACCAAGCCTTTAACGGCGAAAGTGCCTGCGTGGATTGAACTGGAGAAGACAGCGACAGGCAGTCACCTTGTACTGATCCCAAATCGAGCGGCCATCGTGCGGAGAGTGTTCGCGGAGACTCTTGCAGGATTCGGTCAACACGCTATCGCACAGGGGCTCATCACTGACGGCGTGCCCTGTTTCGGCACGGCCAGCCATTGGCAAAGAACGTACATCAGCAAAATTCTCCACAACTCTGCAACTTACGGTGTCTTCACTCCCCACGAATATCGCCACGAAGGCTCCAAACGAACGCGGGTGCCCTTGCCAGAGGTCGCTAGTTACTACCCTGCCGTGATTTCGGTGGATACCTTCCTGGAGGCTCAACGGGGCGACGGAACCGCACACACCACGAAGGCTCGCAAGGGCCAGACAGTAAATTTTTTCGGAGGGCTCGCCACCTGTCCCATCTGCGCATCGACCATGACGCGAGTAAACAAGGGCTCCGGTCCAAAAGGTGGAAAGCCGAAGCTCGTCTGTGTGAAGGCAAAGGCCGGAGCAGGCTGCAACTATCGAGCTGTCGATCTAGCTACTGTGGAAGCGGGGTTCATGGCGAACCTCGGATCGTTTATCGGGAACGCACCAAGTGGTGTCGAGGGCCTCGATGATGAACTGGCAACAATGGACAACGTGATTGGCGTCTGCCAGGATGAGGGAGACAACCTTGTGCAGGCGTTGGCCGAAGGTCCTTCGCTTGCCATTACGAAAAAGCTACGAGAGATTGAGCGTGGACTGGCCGAGGTCCAGGCAGCACGGGTAGTGGTGTTGGACAAGATCGCATCTGGATCAAGCCCTGTACTTGCACAGCGATTAAGGGACCTTGAGGACGTGCTGGGAGCAGAGCCACTCAACCGGCCCAAGGCGAATCTACTCATGCGCTCGGTGCTGACTTCAATGGTCGTGGACTACCCGAACGGCCAGTTGGTTTTCGAGTGGAAGCACGGTGGGGAGTCATCACTTCAATACGCTTGGCCTGACGAGAAGTCTCATGCGGCCCAAACGGCGTAGGCCGAACTCCGCCTCATCATTGCTGCACAGGTCTAACCCACCAAGCCTGCCTGAAGTTCTTCCACTGGCGACCCGTCAGGTCAACCTCCTCGATGCCAACGATCTGGATGCCCCTGTCAGTGATCCTCGTCACCCGACAGTGATCGTAAGCGCGGCCTCAAGGCCCTCTTGACGTCGGCCGATGCATGAGGCCGACGAAGCTCAGATGTCGAGCACGTGGCGCAGCATGTGGAACGGTACGCG
>JAYVEB010000133.1:0-4440 GCA_043749095.1 Burkholderiales bacterium
ACGAGCAATATCCACGTGAGGAACGGCATCAGCGAAGGTGCGTTCGTGGCCATGCGCACCGCCCGCGATAGCGTGCTGGACATGCCAACGCTAATCCTGCCGTCGATCCAGGTCAATGTGCGCGCCGGGCAGATGCCGCCAGCTGACGACAACGGCATCGCCTACCTGCGCATCCCGCTCAATACCCTGCCCGTGCATCGTTGAGCTGGCCTGGGCAGAATGCTGGCCGGTATTGTCAACTTGACGACCCCTGCTCGACAAGCTGACGCAATGTAGCCGATGAAGCACACCCCAAAGGCGCAACACATCAACAAGAACACGGCCATTTCATAAGCTGGCTACCGCTTCCCGCTGAGCCTTCGCATGGTTGAGGAAATGCCCGCAGCGCCGAGGATCGAGGTGACCTACGAAACGGTTCGGCGGTGGGCGCTCAAGTTTGGCCAACAAGCGGCTCGGCGAATTCGAGCAAGACGGTCGACGTCCTGGTGCAAAGTCGGTGTGGCCGCTATGCAGCCAAGAGGTTGATGCGCAAACTGTTCAGAAAGTTCGGCGTCGCCCCTCGGGCTCTGATTATTGACAAGCTCAAAAGCTACGCGGCAGCGAATAAAGATATGGGCCTGCGTTTTGAGCACCGCCAGCACAAGGGATTGAGCAACCGGGCCGAGAATTCAAACCAACCCAAGCGCGTCCGGAGGACGGTCATGCGACGCTTCAAATCGGCGCGCCAACTACAACGATTCGTATCAGTGCATGACCAAGTGGCCAAACTGTCTCATCGCTGCCGATACAACGTAAGCGCCGCTGGAAAACGAGCAAACCGCAACCAAGCCTTCGCCACCTGGGGAGGGGTCACCTGCGCGAACTCATTTGGCATTCAGGCTGCATGATCGACATAAGATGCTGAAATCGTCACCAGCTTCCGTCCATGCTCAGCAAGTTAACAATACTTGTCAGCCCGAGACAGTTCTAGCAAAACTTTTTTGCAGCCCAGACCAGGTAGGAAAGCTTATGGTCTCGGCTATTGGATTAGAAGTCTAGGGACAAGGTCACTACATTCGCAACGTCTCGCTTGGCTTTGCCACGCGGTGAGCAGCAGCACGTTAACCCATACCCAAATGCATAGCACCCTGGCGAAATAAACTCATTCCCTGGGCATCGAAATTGAAGGCAGCGAGAAAAACATCGATGTCGTAGCCGGGATGTACTTTGCGAATAGTCGAGACTTGGGCGCGAGCTTCGGGCAACGAGTCAGCCAATGCTAGGCTGTAGGCAGCAATGCCATGAATATGCACATGCGCATTGGGGAGCGTAGCCGCTTTTACGGCATATTCGGAAGCTTCCTTGAAGCGCCCGAGACGCACCAGCGCCATCGCTCGTGCACCGAGCATGCCAAACAGCAGGGGGTCGTAGGGGCTGAGCAGACGAGAGTGGTCAGATGCCTCAATGGCGGCGTGTGCATCGCCCGCCTGCGAATGGATAAATGCCAGTGAGTAGTGGCCAAGTGCAAAGCTGGGGCTCAGTTCGACGGCCTGCCCCAGCTCCTGCACAGCCTGGTCATGGCGGTTACTTAGCCACAGGGCTCGGCCCATGGCCCAGTGCGCGGCCGGACTGCGTCCATCGGCGAGCAGGCTCTGACTCGCAGTCTCGAAAGCGCGTTCAGATGCGAGCTCGCGAGGCATCCAGCCCTGGAACGCGTTCTGAAAATGCGTGAACGACAGGCCAGCCCAGGCACGCGAAAAAGTCGGGTCAAGGCGTACCGCCATGTCGAAAAAATGTTGGGCGTGTGTGTTGTCGTCTCGGTTGAAGCGGTACATGTGCCACAGTCCCCGGTGATGGGCTTCCCACGCGTCGAGAGACTCAGGGGGCTTGAGGATAGCGTGATGGCGCTCGCTGGTTTCGAGCTCACTGTCAACGTGGGAGACGATCAGGTCACCGATCTCATCCATAATCTGCAAGACATCGTGCTTTCGGCTACGAAGAGTGCCGGCCCAGACGACGTGCGAGCTGATGGTTTCGGCCAGCTCGACGGACACAACTAGCTCACGGGCATTGCGCTGCAGAGTTCCGCTGACGAGGTAATCGACGTTCAGCAGGCGGCCAGCTTCTTTTGAGCCGACATTGCGCTCGCCAAGTACAAACACGGTGCCCTGTGCAATGACGAATAGGCTACGCAGCTGGGCCAGACGCGTAATGAGGTCATGGGCCAGCGCACCGGCCATGCTGCCAGGGGTCTTGGCGCCAGGGGTTAGGTCGATAAATGGCATGATCGCAATCGAGGCACGACGTGGACGGGTACCAGCATCTCGATCCGGTGCGGATGGGGAGGCCTGCCTGTCCGCGAGGCCAATTGCGCCGTCAGCTCGCGGCGCATGCTCGGACACCAGGGCAACGAAACGGTAGCCGCGGCGCTGTAGGGTAGCGATACAAGCCTGTGTCTCCCCGTCGTCGCCGATAGCGTGCCGGGCTGCCTTGATGCAACTGCTCAGTGTTGATTCGCTGATCACTTTGCGGGCCCAGATCGTGTCCAGCAGCTCCTGCCGGGTGACGATTCGGTCGCGATACTGAAGCAGATAGATCAACAGATTGAACACCAGGGGCTCGACCTGACACACAACCCCCTGTCGCCGCAATACGAACAAATGAGTGTCTATCTCACAGTCACTGAAAGTCAGTAGCACCGGCGATTCCTTCTGTTGGACTCGCAATCATACGAGTGCGGTAACTCCCCATCAAATCTCCACTGCTTCTCCACTACATCGACAAGCAGACGGCAACGCAAACCAATAGACTGAGTTTGATGGAAAAGCCCTCGACATTTCGTCCATAAAAAGATGTTCGAGTAAGTAGGTCACTTTAAACGGCTAGCGAAGACAAAATTTAAATCGGCCAGATAACGTTTTTGCGAATTGCAGTACAGAGTAAGCAGGCTTGTTCCATTTGCTCTTCAATCAACACAAAAGGAAAACCTCTATGAATCCGAACAAGGCACTTTGGGAAAAAGGCGACTTCACGCGTATTGCGGACAGCATGCGTGAAAGCGGTGAAGCACTGGTCTCGAGACTCGGAGTCACTAAAGGGCTCCGGGTTCTTGATATTGGCTGCGGCGACGGGACAACTGCATTACCAGCTGCGAAACTCGGAGCGGAGGTGCTTGGTGTTGATATTGCCCAGAATTTGGTTGCAGCCGGTAACAGCCGCGCGAAGGCGCAGGGCCTGACAAATTGCAAGTTTCAAGAAGGAGACGCGTCCGACTTGCATGAATTAAAAGACCAGTCTTTTGACCTTGTCGTGAGTATCTTTGGCGCCATGTTTGCACCCAGGCCGTTTGATGTCGCCAAGGAAATGGTGCGCGTGAGCCGACCGGATGGACGGATCGTGATGGGAAACTGGATACCCGGCGATCCAACTTTGGTTGCACAGATTTTGAAAATCAGTTCAGCCTATACGCCGCCGCCGCCCGAAGGCTTTATCAGTCCGATGTTGTGGGGGATCGAGAGCAACGTCATTGAACGATTTTCCAGCGCTGGTGTGCCAACCGAGAATATCTCCTTCGTAAGAGATACCTTTACTTTCAGCGCACCCGGCTCACCTTCAGATCGCGTTGGTGAATTCAGAAAGTTCTATGGGCCAACTATGAATGCATTCGAGGCCGCAGAAAAGAACGGCCGAGCTGAAGCCCTTCAAAAGGAGCTGGAAGAACTTTTCAACAGCCATGACAAGAGCCAACGCGCCAATGTAACGTCCATTGACGCAACGTTCTTGCGCGTTACGTGTAAACGTTAGTCCGCGAAACACAAGCCGAGAACCCGATATGTGAATAATCTCAAATTGACTCCGTTTTTACGGCAATCTGGTTCAGATCCTGGAGTTGTCTGTCTTAATTTAAATACAAGCAGATCATCTCAATGACGAGGTTTGGTGGACTTACTCGAGCCTAGGCATGGCCTTTTTGTGCCTGACGTCTACGGAGCGGGAAAAAGTTCTGATTGGCACCTTAACCGCGAGATATCCCTTCAGGACGAAGTACGATTTATTGGTCCAGTTTTGATTGCTGCCGGAATGCCGCAAAGCTTTTTCGGACACTGGTACGGCGCGGCAGTCGTCCTCTCCACGGCAGTAGCCAATCCATGCAGTACCTATTGATTTTCATCCAAACTTGACCCCCAAGGGGGGCCAAGTTTGGTTAGCATTCAACAGAGTCACCCCATACTGCTCGCACACCCAGCAGAAAGAGCAGGTGATCCACCTCAATGACTGGGCGGCCCAGACCCGACAACAAGCCGGTCCACGCGGTGGTCGGCACCGTACCGCCCATCGGGTGATGGGCCAGGAGCGGACCAGACAGCGCGGCGGCAAAACAAGCCACCCCAAACCGGCATCGGTTGCGCAAATTGGCGGGGAATGAGGGCATGAAACGATCCTTCAAATGGGCAGGGATTA
>JAYVEB010000134.1:0-4390 GCA_043749095.1 Burkholderiales bacterium
GCGTCACCAGCGGCGTGACCTTCTTGTTGGCGTGCTGCTCACGCACCCGCACGTAGTCGGCGTTGAGTTCGGTAACGTAGGCGGCGGCACGCTCGTCGCTGAGCAGTTCGCTGCACACGCTGACCGAGCGGCTCGCATCGGGCACGTAGACCACCGGGCCTTCGTAGTGCGGCGAAATCTTCACCGCCGTGTGCACGCGGCTGGTGGTGGCGCCACCGATCAGGAGCGGAATCTTCTTGATGCGGAAGTAGTCGTCGCGCTGCATTTCGCCAGCGACGTACTGCATCTCTTCCAGGCTCGGCGTGATCAGGCCGCTCAGGCCGATGATGTCGGCGCCCTCGACCTTGGCGCGCGCCAGGATCTCGTGGCACGGCACCATCACCCCCATGTTCACGACCTCGAAGTTGTTGCACTGCAAGACCACCGTGACGATGTTCTTGCCGATGTCGTGCACGTCGCCCTTGACGGTGGCGATGATGATCTTGCCTTTGGCCTTGGCCTCGCCGCCCGCCTCGACCATCGCCAGCTTCTCGGCCTCGATGTAGGGCAGCAGGTGCGCCACCGCCTGCTTCATCACTCTGGCGCTTTTTACAACTTGAGGCAGGAACATCTTGCCCTGGCCGAACAGGTCGCCGACGACGTTCATGCCGGCCATCAGCGGGCCTTCGATCACATGCAGCGGGCGACCGCCTTGGCTAAGGATGCGCTGGTAGACCTCTTCGGTGTCCTCGGCGATGAAGTCGTTGATGCCGTGCACCAGCGCGTGGCTCAGCCGCTCATCGACCGGCTTGGCGCGCCAGGCGAACTTGGCGGAGTCGTCCTTCGCGGCGCCCTTGGCCGACTCGGCAACTTCGATCAGGCGCTCGCCCGGCGTCAGTTCGGCTTCACCCGGCAGGTAGACCGGCGTGCGGTTCAGCACCACATCCTCGACCCGCTCGCGCAGCACCGGCTCCAGATCGTCGTAGACGCCGACCATGCCGGCGTTGACGATACCCATGTCCATGCCGGCCTGGATCGCGTGATACAGGAACACGGTATGGATGGCTTCCCGCACCGGCTCGTTGCCACGGAAGCTGAAGCTGACGTTGCTTACGCCGCCGCTGACCTTCGCGCCTGGCAGGTGTCGCTTGATCCAGCGGGTGGCGTTGATGAAGTCGACCGCGTAGTTGTCGTGCTCCTCGATGCCTGTGGCGATCGCGAAGATGTTCGGATCGAAGATGATGTCTTCGGGCGGAAAACCGACCTCGTCGACCAGCATCCGGTAGGCCCGCTCGCAAATTTGGACCTTGCGTTCGTAGGTGTCAGCCTGGCCTTTTTCGTCGAACGCCATCACCACCGCAGCGGCGCCGTAGCGGCGCACCAGCGTCGCCTGTTGCTTGAACTGGTCGACGCCCTCTTTCAGCGAGATCGAGTTGACGATCCCTTTGCCCTGGATGCACTTCAGGCCGGCCTCGATCACGCTCCACTTCGAGCTGTCGATCATGATCGGCACGCGGGCGATTTCGGGTTCGCTGGCAATCAGGCTCAGGAAGCGCACCATCGCCGCCTGGCTGTCCAGCATGGCCTCGTCCATGTTGACGTCGATGATCTGCGCACCGTTCTCGACCTGCTGGCGAGCCACCGCCAGCGCCTTCTCGAACTCGCCGTTCAGGATCATCCGCGCGAAGGCCTTGGAGCCGGTGACATTGGTGCGCTCGCCGATGTTGACAAACAGCGAGCCCTCTCCGATCAGCACCGGTTCGAGCCCGGACAGCTTCATCGGTGAGACGGGCAGCGCACCGGCGCCGAGGGATGGAGAGGAATCGGTCATGGAGGCATCACTTGCAGGCCGCGCAATCACCACGGCCCATGGGTCGGGTGAGCGCGGTTGACAGCTGCGATGCCCAAGCCTGGAAGCCACGGTGCCATGTGATGGCACGGGCTCTCGCAACGCTCCTTGGGCGATGCTGATGATAAGCGGTCGATACAGCCATCAGGCCTCAAGATGGCTGCCCCGGTGCCGAAAAGCTGACGTATGCAGTCGCTCGATCCAACCCAGCGAGGTGAATGCTGAGTTCCCCCGAAGCCTCCACGTCGACACTCGAGTCTGAACTGGTCGACGATTCCTGGACGCCGTCCGACGCGGCGTCGCGGGTGAGACGGGTGTGGACGCCTGACCTGTTGATGGACTCATGGAGCACCGTCGCCGTGCGCGCCAGTGTCTTGCTGCGCGACGAGTGGCGGTCGGACTCTGTCGCTCGACTGCGACAGCTCGATGCCGACGTGTGCGAGCTGCTGGCCAGTGAGCCCAACGGCTCGCTGCTCTGGCTGGTGCACCACAACACCAGCGAGCCGCAGAACTACAGCGTGCTGCACGCATTGCTGGTCACCGCGGTGTGCGAGCTGACATCGGATTACCTCACGAACATGTCGGCGGACATGAGAGCGTCAGCACGACTGGCCGCGCTGACGATGAACCTGAGCATCACCCGGCTGCAGGATGAACTCGCTCGGCAACAAACCCCTGTGACCGAAGACCAGCGTGCGGCCCTGAGCGACCACGGCGCCCGCGCGGCTGCAAGCCTGGGCGAAAGCGGTGTCAGCGACCCGTTGTGGCTCGGCGCGGTCGATCACCACCACAGCGCCCCTGCCGGCACGCTGGAATCGCTCGAACCGATGATGCAGATCGCCCGCCTGGTTCGGAAAGCCGACATCTTTGCGGCACGGCTCAGCCCGCGAGGGGTACGCCACGCCTTGGCAGCGAACGAGGCTGCAAAAGGCATCTTCCTGAATGAACAGCAAGCCCCCGACGAGACCGGCGGGGCGATCATCAAGGCGGTCGGCATCTATGTGCCGGGCAGTTCGGTGCTGTTGCGCAGCGGTGAAGTCGCGGTGGTGGTGCGAAGGGGCCTGCTCGCCAACCAGCCGCTGGTCGCCAGCATCAGCAATCCCCAGGGGATGCCGCTGAGTGATCCGCGGTTGCGCGACTGCCAGCAGTCCGCGCATGCGGTGGCCTCGGGTTTGCCGCCGCATCAGCGGCGGGTGCGCGTGGCACTCGGCCCGTTGCTTCGATTGGCAAAGCAAGCCGGCACTTGAGACTCACCGATGAAAAAAGGCCGACGCGCTGGCGTCGGCCTTTCTTGTTGACAGCGCTTGCGCGCCCGCTTTATTGCATCGCTCGCCGGATCACTTCAGGTGCGCGCTGACCAGCTTGGTCATCTCGAACATCGTTACCTGAGGCTTCTTGAAGATCTCCTTCAGCTTCGCGTCGGCATTGATGTTGGTCTTCTTGGTCGCGTCCTGCAGCTTGTGGGCCTTGATGTACTCCCACAGCTTCTTTGTCACCTCGGTGCGCGGCACCGGCGTCGCGCCGATGATCGCTGCCAGTTGCGGGCTCGGCGTGACCGCCTTCATGAACGCCGCATTCGGTGAGCGCTTCGCAGCCGGCGCGGCGGCCTTCTTGGCCGCAGGTTTGGCCACCGCCGTCTTCACGGCTGCGGCTTTCTTTGCGGGTGCCGCTTTCTTGGCCGGAGCCTTCTTCGCAGTTGCCATGTCTGTTCTCTCCATCAATTAAGGGGTTGATGTGCCGGGCTGGCGGAGAGCCGCATGAACTCTCGTCGTCACAGCTTCCGTGCGCCGCCGATCGTACTGCTTGCCCTGGGCATTGAGAAGCCAGTTTCATAGGAGAAACACGCATTCCTGGGCCCAGGACACCAGAATGTCGTGTCTGCGTCACGCAGCGGCGTCACTTCGGTCGAGGTCGCGCCCGCGCGGAGCAGCGCGCGCGCTCCACACCATCGTCACCGCCAACACGCCCACGACGACACCAAGTGACACGAGCACAGGGATCTTGTAAAGGTCGATCAACAGCATCTTGGTGCCAATGAAGACCAGGATCACGGCAAGGCCGTAGCTCAGCAGGTGGAACTTCGCGGCCACCGCGGCGAGCAAGAAGAACATCGCGCGCAGACCGAGGATCGCGAAGATGTTCGACGTGAGCACGATGAATGGATCGTCGGTGATCGCGAAGATGGCTGGGATCGAATCGACCGCGAAGATGACATCCGTGATGCCGACCAGTGCCACCACCATCAACAGCGGCGTCGCAATACGCTTGCCGTTCTCGATGGTCCAAAACTTCTCGCCGTCAAAGTCCTTCGACACCGGCATAAGGCGGCGCATCAGCTTCAGTGCCGGGTTGTCGTCGAGCGACTGCTGCCTGCCTGCGGCCCACCACATCTTGATGCCGGTGAGCAGCAAGAAGGCGCCGAACAGGTACAGCACCCAGTGAAATTGCGTGATGAGCCATCCTCCGACCTGATTAGTGACAAACCTCAGCAGGCTCACGTGGTGAGCTAGCGAGGGTGGAAGATGGGCTCACCGTGTCAGGAGGTGAACCATGAAGATGAAC
>JAYVEB010000135.1:0-13560 GCA_043749095.1 Burkholderiales bacterium
GGTGTGCCGCCGCTGATGGTGACGCCCGAGCACCGGCGGCGGGCGAAGGCGGTGAACTTCGGGATTATCTATTGTTCGTCGCCCTTTGGGTTGTCGCAGCAGTTGGGCATTGAGCCGGGTGAGGCTAAGCAAATTATTGATGCATATTTCGAAAAATATGCGGGAGTGCGAGCGTTCATCGATGCAACGATCGAGCAGACGCGGCGCGATCAGAAAGTGAAAACGCTGTTCGGGCGCATTCGACCGATTCCCGACATCAACAGCAAGAACGCCACCCAGCGTGGATTTGCGGAGCGTACGGCGGTGAACCCTCCGCTGCAGGGAACGGCCGCCGACCTGATCAAGCTGGCCATGTTGGCGGTGCAGAAGCTGCTCGACGCCGAAGCCCGCGCTACCCGCATCGTGATGCAGGTGCACGACGAACTGGTGTTCGAGGTGCCCGAGGCCGAGCTGGCCTGGGCGCGGGAGGCGATTCCGAGCGCGATGGCGTCGGTCGCTGCCTTAAAGGTGCCCCTGCTGGCCGAGGTCGGCGTCGGTTTGAACTGGGACGAGGCGCACTGACGGCGAAACACCAGGCCGGCAACGCCAGCGCCGGCGGCGGCCGGCGGGGTTGACCGTCAGGCCAACGCCTTCAGCACGATCAGCAGATCCTTCGCCTGCACCCGGTCGCCTGGCACAACCAGCACCGCCTCGACCTCGGCATCGCGCTCGGCGGCGACGTGGGTTTCCATCTTCATCGCTTCGAGTGCCAGCAGCGTGCTGCCGGCGCTGACGCGCTGGCCGACCTTGACGGCCACGCTGACGATTGCACCGGGCATCGGTGCGGCGACGTGCAGCGAGTTGGCGGCATCGGCCACCGGCCGACCCTTCGCGGCGTCGCCAGCATCGGGGCGCAGCACGCGCACCGTGCGCGACTGACCGTTCAGCTCGAACTGGACCTTCTGCGCCACGTCGCCATCGGGCGCGATCGATTGCAGCGCGACCAGCAGTGTCTTGCCCGGGTCGATCTCGACCGCCAGTTCCTGTTGTGGCTGCGCGCCGTAGAAGAACACCGGCGTCGGCAGCATCGAGGTGTCGCCATTCAACTTCGTGTACTCGCAGAAGTCGCGCATCAGCTTCGGGTACATCAGGTAGGAGGCCAGCTGACGGTCGTCGATGGGCTGGTCGCAGTCGGCGGCGGCCTTGGCGCGCACCGCTTCCAGATCGACCGGTGGCAGGCGGTCGCCAGGCCGGTACGGTGCGGGCGGTTGCTCGCTGTCGGCCAGCCTCAGCACCTTGCGGCTCAGCGCGGCCGGGAAGCCATCGGGCGGGAAGCCCAGCTCGCCCTTGAACAGCGACACCACCGATTCGGGGAAGGCCACCTCGCGCGCCGGGTCCGTCACGTCGCCGGGGGTCAGGTCGCTGGCCACCATCATCAGCGCCATGTCGCCCACCACCTTCGAGGTCGGTGTGACTTTCACAATGTCGCCGAACAGCCGGTTCACATCGGCATAGGTCTGCGACACCTCGGTCCAGCGGTGCGCGATGCCGAGCGAGCGTGCCTGCTCGCGCAGGTTGGTGTACTGGCCGCCGGGCATCTCGTGCCGGTAGACGTCGGCGGTGCCGGAGCGGATCTCGGACTCGAACGGCGAGTAGAAGCGACGCACACCTTCCCAGTACATCGACGCCGCGTGCAGCGCGTCCTGCGACAAGCCGGGGTCGCGTTCGGTGCCGGCCAGCGCGGCCGCGATCGACGACAGGTTGGGCTGCGAGGTCAGGCCGCTCATCGCATCGAGCGCACCGTCGACCGCATCGCAGCCGGCCTCGATCGCCGCCAGCACCGACGCCGCTGCAGCGCCGCTGGTGTCATGGGTGTGGAAGTGCACCGGCAGACCGGTTTCTGCCTTCAGCGCCTTCACCAGCGCCGCCGCCGCACGCGGCCGGCAGATGCCCGCCATGTCCTTGATCGCCAGCAGGTGCACGCCGGCCTTCTGCAGTTCGCGCGCGATGCCGAGGTAGTACTTCAGGTCGTATTTCGGTCGTGCGCCGTCGAACAGGTCGCCGGTGTAGCAGATGGCACCTTCGCACAGCCCGCCGTTCTCGACGACCGCATCGATCGCCACCCGCATGTTCTCGACCCAGTTCAGCGAGTCGAACACGCGGAACAGGTCGACGCCGTTGACCGCCGCCTGCTTGACGAAATGGCGCACCACGTTGTCGGCGTAGTTGGTGTAGCCCACCGCATTCGAGCCGCGCAGCAGCATCTGGAACAGCACGTTGGGCACCTGCGCGCGCAACTGCGCGAGCCGTTGCCACGGGTCTTCCTTCAGGAAGCGCAGCGCGACGTCAAAGGTCGCGCCGCCCCAGCATTCGAGCGAGAACAGGCCGGACAGCTCGCGGGCATAGTAAGGCGCGATCGGCAGCATGTCAGCAGTGCGCATTCGGGTGGCCAGCAGCGACTGGTGCGCGTCGCGCATCGTCGTGTCGGTCATCAGCACCTGCTTCTGCGCCAGCATCCACTGCGCAAAACCGGCCGGCCCGAGGGCTTGCAGGCGCTGGCGGGTGCCGTCGGGAATCGGCGCGTCGGTCTGGACCTTCGGCAGCACCGGTTTCGGCAGCGGCAGCGCCGGCAGCGTGCGGCCCTTGACCTCCGGGTTGCCATTGACCGCAACCTCTCCGAGGAAGCGCAGCAGCTTGCTGGCGCGGTCGCGTCGCGCGGCGAAAGCCAGCAGCTCGGGCGTGGTCTCGATGAAGCGGGTCGTCAGCTCGCCCTTGACGTCGTTGCCGAAGGTCGGGTGGTTGATCAGGTTTTCGAGGAACTGCAGGTTGGTCGACACGCCGCGGATGCGGAACTCGCGCAGCGCGCGGTCCATGCGCTGGATCGTCTCGCGTGGGGTCGGCGCCCAGGCCGTCACCTTGACCAGCAGCGAGTCGTAGTACGGCGTGATGACCGCGCCGCCGTAGGCCGTGCCGGCGTCGAGCCGGATGCCGAAGCCGGCCGCGCTGCGGTAGGCGGCCAGTCGGCCGTAGTCGGGCAGGAAGCCGTTTTCCGGGTCTTCGGTGGTGACGCGGCACTGCAGCGCGTGGCCGTTCAGCGAGATCTGTTCCTGCGGCGGCACGCCGGTCGGGTGCAGTCCGGCCGCAGCCTCGGGCGAGCCCTCGGTCACGCCAATGTGGCCGCCTTCGGTGATGCGGATCTGCGCCTTGACGATGTCGACGCCGGTGATCATCTCGGTCACCGTGTGCTCGACCTGGATGCGCGGGTTGACCTCGATGAAGTAGCACTTGCCATCGTCGGCATCCATCAGGAACTCGACCGTGCCGGCGTGGGTGTAGCCGACCGAACGCATCAGCCGCAGCGCGCTTTCGCACAGCGCCGCACGGCCTGCGGCGTCGAGGTACGGGGCCGGCGCGCGCTCGACCACCTTCTGGTTGCGCCGCTGAACGGTGCAGTCGCGCTCGTGCAGGTGCACCAGGTTGCCGTGCTGGTCGCCGAGGATCTGCACCTCGACATGGCGCGCACGGCGGATCAGCTTCTCGAAATAGACCTCGTCGTTGCCGAAGGCGGCCAGCGCCTCGCGTCGTGACGCTTGCAGCGAACTGGCCAGCTCGCCCTCGTGCTCGATGACCCGCATGCCGCGCCCGCCGCCGCCCCAGCTGGCCTTCAGCATCACCGGGTAGCCGATGCCGGCCGCCAGCCGGCCGCATTCGGCCACGTCGAGTGGCAACGGCGGCGTGGCTGGCATCACCGACACGCCGGCAGCCACCGCCGCATGGCGCGCCGCGACCTTGTTGCCGAGTGTGCGCATCACGTCGGGCGACGGGCCGATCCAGCGGATGCCGGCCGCGATCACCGCATCGGCGAATTCTGGGTTCTCGCTCAGGAAGCCGTAGCCCGGGTGGATCGCGTCAGCGCCCGCATGCTTGGCGATGCGCAGGATGTCTTCGCCATCAAGGTAGGCGGCCAGCGGTTTCTGGCCCTCGCCGACCAGGTAGCTCTCGTCGGCTTTGAAGCGGTGCAGCGCCTGCCGGTCCTGCTGCGAATAGATCGCTACCGTGCGGATGCGCATCTCGGAGGCCGCGCGCATCACGCGGATCGCGATCTCCGAACGGTTGGCGATCAGGATCGAGCGGATCGGGCTGTGATTCATCGGGCGGCCTTGGCTGCAGTGGGCATGAAGCGGTGGGTTCTGCAACAGGGGTTGGTCATTCAGCGAATGACCCTGCATGCAAGCGGAATGCCGACGAGACGCCAGCGTTGACGGTTCGACACCGCCCGGGGCAAATCGACGTTGGCGCGAAACATGTAAGGATACTCAAACAAATCACCCCGCCCCCATGAGCCGCCCCCACCACTACACGCTGACTTTCTCGTGCCCTGACCGCGTCGGCATCGTTGCGCGCGTCACCGGCTTCTTTGCCGGGCTGGGCGGCTGGATCCTCAGTTCCAGCCAGCACGCCGACGCCGATTCGGCGCGCTACTTCATGCGCATCGAGGTCAAGGCCGATTCGCTGCCGTTTGAACACGCCGAGTTGCGGCGCCGCTTCGCGCCTGTGGCCACCGAGTTCGACATGGACTGGCGCACCAGCGATAGCGCCGTGAAGCGACGCGTGCTGCTGATGGTGTCGACACAGGAGCATTGCCTGTACGACCTGCTGGCGCGCTGGCAGAGCAAGGAGCTCGATGTCGACATCGCGGGCGTCGCGTCGAACCACGAGGTGTTCCGCGGCCTGGTCGAATGGCACGGCATTCCGTTCCACCACGTCCCGGTCACGAAGGAGAACAAGCCCGAAGCCTTCGCCGAGCTGGAATCGCTGTTCGAGGCCAGTGGTGCCGACACGATGGTGCTGGCGCGCTACATGCAGATCCTGCCGCCGTCGCTGTGCCGCAAGTACCCGGGGCAGATCATCAACATCCACCACAGTTTCCTGCCCAGCTTCGCCGGCGCCAGGCCTTACCACCAGGCCTGGGACCGCGGCGTCAAGCTGATCGGTGCGACGTGCCACTACGTGACCGAAGACCTGGACGAGGGCCCGATCATCGAGCAGGATGTGATGCGCATCGACCACAGCGACTCGATCGAAGACCTGGTGCGTTGCGGCAAGGACGTCGAAAAGGCCGTACTGGCGCGCGGCTTGCGTAATCACCTGGAAGACCGCATCCTGGTCAACGGGCACCGCACGATCGTGTTCGGCTGAGGCATTGGCCGACGATGTTCGTGACCGAACAGAAGGCTTCATTCGGCTCACCGTCAGTTTCTTTGTTCCCCTGTCGATAGCGTTGTTGAAAGATCAGAAACACCCCGATGGCGACGCAAGACATCTGCATACCTGAGGCGCCTCCGGCGCCTCGCACAGTGCCATTGCCTGCCAACGAGGCCGACCGCATCGCGGCCCTGCAGGAGTTCCAGCTGCTCGACTCCGCGGCCGAGCAGAGCTACGACGACATGACGATGCTGGCCGCGATGATCTGCAACACGCCGATCGCCTTGATCTCGCTGGTCGACACCAACCGCCAGTGGTTCAAGTCGCGCGTGGGCCTGGATGCCGTTGAAACGCCGCGTGAACTGGCGTTTTGCGCGCACGCGATCCTGAGCCCCGACGAGCTCTTCGTGGTGCCGGACGCGACGCAGGACAGCCGCTTTGCCGACAACCCGCTGGTGACCGGCGATCCGAAGGTCCGTTTCTATGCGGGCGCGCCGCTCGTCACGCCCGAAGGCCATGCGATCGGCACGCTGTGCGTGATCGACCGCAAGCCGCAGTCGCTCTCCGGAGACCAGCAGGCGGCTTTGCAGGCGCTGGCGCGGCAGACGATGGTGCATCTGGAGTTGCGTCGCAACCTGCTGGCCTCCGAGCAGCGCAACCTGACCGATTCACTGACCGGTGCGGCAAACCGCCGTGCCTTCACCCGGCGCCTGCATGAGGAATGGAAGCGCCTGGGGCGCAACCAGCGGCCCTTGAGCCTGCTGATGATCGACGTCGATCATTTCAAGCGTTTCAACGACCGCTTCGGCCACCCGGCCGTCGACCTGGTGCTGATGCGCCTGGTCAAGCTGGTCGGCGGCGCCTTGCGTGAGCACGACCTGCTGGCGCGCTATGGCGGCGAGGAGTTCGCGGTGATCCTGCCCGAATCGGACGCGAAGGCCGCTGAGGCGGTGGCCCAGCGGGTGCGCAGCGCGGTTGCCGATGTCACCTGGCCGCTGCGCGCTGTGACGGTCAGCGTCGGGGTGGCCACCGCGCTGCCGACGACGACACTGGAAATGAACTCACTCGTGATCGCTGCCGACGAAGCGCTGTACACCGCCAAGACTGCAGGGCGAAACCAGGTCCAGGTGGCGAACGCCTGGTCCGCCCCATGACGAATGCCCGCCCTCGCTCGCGGGTTAACGGTGAGCACCACTGGGTGGATATCGTGGCACGATGTTGTGTCTGCAACTACTCCCACCTGCCACCCAATACGCGGCAGGCTCGCTCATGGAAATCACCGGACCCAATCCCAAGCCGCTTCAGGGCATCGTGATGGCTTGGCCCTCGATGGACGGCAAGGCCTTCGCCATTCGACTGCAGTTGCCTGACGGCGAGCTCGATCTCGAACTGGACGACATCATGCTGCGGCAGCTGCTGCAAGCGCTGATGGAATCGTCAGAGGCCTGCCTGCCAAAGCGCACCGACCTGCGCCCGATCGCCGAGGTCGACTTGGCCGACGGCGTTCAGCTGCCGGCCAGCAGCCTCGATGTGCTGCCGCTCGACGGTGACGGCGAAGCCCGGCGGCTGGTGATGCGCGTTGGCGCGATCGACTTGAACCTGATGATCGACTCGCGAACCACGGCCCTGGCGCTGGCGAATGCGCTGACAGCGTAGGTTCCTGGGCGAAGCGCGCTGCCGCCTCAGTACTGGAGTTGCAGCGCGACGACGAAGCGGCCCAGGTCTTCGCCGCCCCGGTTCACCTTGTTGCGCGAGTAGGTGGCGCTGACCTGGGCGTTGTGCTCGGCGATGACGTAGTTGAGGCCGATGCCGATCTGCTTCGTCGTGACGCGGTTGTCGGCATCGAACCGTTGCCAGTGCACGAAGGGCTGGAACCGGCCCCAGCCGACTTCCCGTTCAAACACATAGGACACGCCGGCCGAGTACGCCTTTCCCTGCTCGCCGCGCACCAGATCATCGGTGTCGTAGTCGTAGTAGGCAGCTTCGAGTCCGAAGGCACCCGAGCCCTTGATGTTTTTCTCGAGCTGGAAATCAACGTTGTAGCCTGCGTAGTCGCCCTTGCCGCCGACGGTCACCACGCCCTTCTTCTGGTATCGAAACGCGACGCCGACGGCCAGGATGTCCGCCTTGGCCAGGTGGTCGGCCGAGCTGAAATAGCCGGTCTCCAGATCCCAGAAGTCGTATTGCAGCCGGCCTGAATACATCAGGCCGTCCGAGGGCTTGACGCCAGCCTGATGGGCCTGAGACCGATCCAATGCCCCGATGCCGAAAGTGCGGCCTTCGAAGGCGCCGATGGAGTAGCCCAGGCGGCCGTTGGCCACGTTGCCCCAGACCACTGCGCCATCGTCGCGCGCGAGGTAGATGCCGCCATTGCAGCCGTAGCGCGACGACACGCAGGGCCAGTAGCCACCACCCACCGAGTAGTACGGGCCGGCCATGTTGGCGCGATCGCTCGGCGACACAAACCGCCCGGCCCAGATGTTGAATTCGGGCGTGAGTTCCAGCTGGGCAAACAAATCCAGCATCTTGATGCGCTCCGCCGCGCTGTCCCATTCCGTGTCAAAGGTGGCCTTGAGGTACTTGTTCAGCGAGGCGCCGAAGTAAAGCCGCGCGCTGTCCAGATTGGGGTCGTTGACATGGCCACCACCGGCAGATGCCGGACGCTCGGCATGGGTGTAGCTGTAGCGGGTGGCCATGCCGAAGGTGACGTACTGATCTTCGCTGAATTCGTACTTCGCGCCGGCAGATGCATCCATGGAACTCGCGGCAAAGGCAGCCGCGATCAGCAGAGATCGGTTTCCCTCTTTCAAACTCAAACGCATGCTTGTCTCTCGTTGTCGTCTTTTGTTGAAGCACAGTCACCAGATGGCCGTGGTCGCTCGATGACGCACTCAAATGGTGCATATGCGAAATATTATGGTGCATTGGTACCGGATTTCCGCTCCGCTGCGCGTTCTCTGCTTCGCTGCCAGCCGCCGAGCCAAGTCACGCCGGCCGGTGTTGTACGCTCCGCCTGCCGCAGCCAGCGCAGCAATTCGAGCTTCGACGCACACGACACCATGAAGGGCCGCAGTCTCACGGGCGGGTTGGTCTACACCACCGACAGCGGGCGCATGTGTCCGTCGTGTCGGCGGCCGATCACCCAATGCGCCTGCGCGCAGACGGGGCCGGTGGCGACAGGCGACGGCATCGTGCGGGTTTCGCGCGAAACCCAGGGCCGAAAGGGCAAGGGCGTGACGGTGGTGCGCGGGCTGGCGCTCGGCGCCGAGTCACTGGCCCAATTGGGGCGCGACCTGAAGGCCGCCTGCGGCTCGGGCGGCACGGTGAAGGACGGTGTCATCGAGATCCAGGGCGAGCATCGCGATCGGATCGTGGAGCGGCTGCAGGCCGCGGGCATGACGGTCAAGCGTGTCGGCGACTGAAGCGCTGGCATGCACGGGCCGATGCCGCTACCGTCCGTCGAACTGATCAGTCCTCAGCCGATGTCCCAGCACGAATCCCCAACCCCGCTGCGCCTCACCGTGGCCTGTTTGTGTGCCGACTGGTGCGGCACCTGCCGTGACTACCGCGCCGACTTCGAGCGTGCGGTGCAGGCTCAGACGGGGGCTGACATCGATGGCGTGTGGATCGACATCGAGGACGAGGCCGAGCTTGTCGGTGCGATCGATGTGCAGAACTTCCCGACGCTGCTGATCGCCCGCGGCAACGAGGTGCTGTTTTTCGGCACCGTCACGCCACACCTGTCGACGCTGACGCGGCTGATGCAGGCCGCGGTCGCAGGTAACAAGCACCTTGGTGGTGATGCGCCCGATGACGCGGTGCAGGCGCTGGCAGCCCGGCTGCACCGTGGGGCCAGGCCGGGCTGAGACCACCCCGGACGACACCGCGCCATTGCAGGTGTCGTCCTACAGGGGCCCACGCGACGCCCTGACAGATCGCGGGTCTTCGCTTCGGCACAGTGGATTCATCGGTCGGGGCCCGAGCCGCGAGGCGGGAGCTGCCGATGCTTTCATCCACTTTGAACAGGAGCTTCAGATGAACAAGGATCAGGTCAAGGGTCGCGTCGAACAGGTCAAGGGCGCGGTCAAGGAAGTCGCCGGCAAGGCCACCGGCAACAAGAGCCTGGAGGTCGAGGGCAAGCTGGACAAGTTGTCCGGGAAGATCCAGTCCGGCCAGGGTCATGCCAAGGAAAAGCTCAAGGACCTAATCGACAAGGCTTGACGATTTCGCTCGTCCTGCCGAAGCCGCCGGGTTGTGCCCGGCGGCTTTTTTGCGATCGGATTCGCCGGCCATGCTTGTTGCGTTGATGCCGAAGCGCAGCCGGCGTCTGCACACCGCTGCCACTACACTGCAATGTGGGCCGATCCACGGTAGTCGGCGCAAGGCGAGCAGGCATGGTGCGGTTGGCAGCGCGATACAACCATCGCAGTGGCGTTTCAAAGGTCACAGGGCGTCATGCCTGAGATGGGGCTCGATGCCGCCTCGGCACCGCTGTCGGACCGGCGACGCAAGCTGCAATTGCTGTCCGCGCAGCCCGACTCGGTGTTCGGGCTTTTCGTGCGCAGCGCAGCCCAACTCACCGACAGCGAGTTCGCGGCCATCAGTCTGGTCGGCGAGCAGCAGCAGTGGTTCAAGGCGCCGCGGGGCATCGACTCGCTGAACATTCCGCTGGGGTTGTCGTTCTGCGCCCACGGCCTGCGCCACGGCGGGGCCACGTTCGAAGTGCCCGACGCGCTGGCCGACGCCCGATTCGCGCAGCACCCACTGGTCACTGGCACGGCGTGCGTGCGCAGCTATGCCGGCCACCCGATCGAATTCGAGGGCGAGCTGCTGGGCATGCTGTGCGTGATGAGCACGCAGCCCCGCACGATGACGCCGGTGCAGCAGCGGTGGTTGGGGGAGCTGGCGCTCGGTGCCACCGAGGCGGCGGCCAGTCACGAGCTGGTGTTCAAGCTGCAGATCAGCGAACGGCGGCTGCTCGATTTCGCCTCTGCCTCCAGCGACTGGCTGTGGGAAACCGATTCCGCCCATCGCTACACCTGGCTGTCAGCCCGCTTCGAGGACCTGACCGGGCTGACGGTGGCCGAGCATTTGAATTGCCAGCCGCCGGATTCGCCGATGCGTGACGGTGCTGGCCGCGTGGTCGAGCCGCCGCTGAGTTATTTGCAGGTGCTCGACCGCATGCAGTCGTTCGCCCGGGTCGTCGTTCTGAAGCCGACGCCGCTGGGCGATCGGCTGATTTCGTACAGCGCGATCGCCAAGTTCCGCAGCGATGGGCAGTTCAAGGGCTACCGAGGTACGGCGCAGGACGTCACGCACCGCATCGGCGCCGAACGTCACGAGCGCGAGGTGTCCGACACGCTGCAGTTGCTGGCGCAGCACGTGCCTGGCGTGCTGTACCAGTACATGACCCGGCCCGACGGCAGCGGCTACTTCCCCTACGCCAGCGAGAGCATCCGCCAGCTGTTCGAGCTGACACCCGAGGAACTGGCCCAGGATGGCCAGGCGCTGGTTGCGCGCGTGCACCCGGACGATCGCAAGGGCTTCGCGATGCAGATCGAAGCGGCCGCGGCCGCCAACCAGCCGTGGTCGCAGACCTTCCGCGTGCAGCTGCCGCAGGCCGGGCAGCGGGTCGTCAGCGGGTTTGCGAGCCCGCGTCGGATGCCCGATGGCAGCGTGCTGTGGCACGGCTTCGCTGCCGACGTCACCGAGTCGGAACGCGCCGCGGCCGAGATCGCGCGCGCTGGCCAGCAATGGGAGCTGGCCTCGCAGGCGGCCGGCATCGGCATCTTCGAGCTGAACCTGTCGACCGCCACCATCACGCTCGACCGCAATGCCTGCGCGGTGCACGGCCTGGCCGCCGATTCGCCGATCTCGTTCGTGCTCGGGCAATGGCTGGACATGCTGGTGCCCACCGAGCGCGAACGCGCACAGGCCTTCATCAGCCTGGCGGCGGTGTCGGGCGGCATCCAGCGCGACGTGCTGGGCGTCGTCACGCCAGCGGGCGAGTCGCGGCAGATCGAATTCGTCACCCGTGCCCAGGCCACGCGCGAGCGCACCCGCACGCCGGTGCTGATCGGCGTGTGCCGCGACATCACCGAAGAGCAGGCGCTGGAGCGGCTGCGCCAGGAAATGGCCGAAACCCGCGAGGCCAACCGCGGCAAGAGCGAGCTGCTGTCGCGCATCAGCCACGAGCTGCGCACCCCGCTCAACGGCATCCTCGGATTCGCTCAATTGCTCGAAGGCGACCGCAAGGAGCCGCTGACCGGCATACAGAAGCAGCGGGTACAGACCATACGCACCTCGGGCACCCGGCTGCTCAGTCTGGTGAACGACGTGCTGGAGTTGTCGCGCATCGAGCAGCACATGTTCTCGCTGCAGCGCGAAGCGGTGTCCATCAACCACGTGGTTGCCAACGGCATCTCGCTGCTGCAGCCACTGGCATTGGAACGTGCGGTGCGCGTCGAATTCATCGGCGATGAGCTCGGGCTGCATGCCAAGGCCGACCGCCGCGGCATGGAGCAGTTGTTCATCAACCTGCTGTCCAACGCCATCAAGTACAACCGCGCCGGTGGCCACGTGACCATCGGTGTGGAACCGCTGGGCAGCGCCAAGCTTCAGATCCGCATCGAGGACACGGGCGTCGGCATGACCACCTCGCAACTCGATCAGTTGTTCCAGCCCTTCAACCGTGTGGGTGCCGAGAAAACGCAGATCGAGGGCACCGGGCTCGGCCTGGTCATCGCGCGCGAACTGACGCAGGGCATGGGCGGCACGATCGAGGTCGCGTCGACGCCGAACACCGGCTCGTGCTTCACCGTCACGCTGCCACAGGCGAAAGGCTCGCGGCGGGGGCCGGACTCGACCGACGCCATGCCGGCGCAGACCGACTGGATCGAAGCGGTCGGCGGCACCGCGCTGTACATCGAGGACGACCCGGTCAACGCGATGCTGATGCGCGAGGTGTTCGCGCGGCTCGGCAACTGGCGCCTGCTGGAAGCGTCCACCGGAGCCGAGGGGCTGAAGCTCGCACGCACCGAACATCCCGAGCTGCTGCTGACCGACATGAACCTGCCCGACATGTCGGGCCTGGACATCGTGCGGGAGATCCGCCAGCACCCCGCCACACGCCTGATGCATGTGATCGCCGTCACCGCCGACGCGCTGCCGCAGCAGCAGGAGCTGGCCAAGCAGAGTGGCGTCGATGGCTACTGGACCAAGCCGCTGGATTTGAACCTGATCCTCAAACACCTGCGTGCCTTCTTCTCCGGCCACCACGAGCCGCCGGTCTCGACGAAGTAGTTCCCGTCAGCGGACGCCGCCCCGGCGTTCACAGATCTTTACCGCCCAGCCATGGGCGCTTCACGCCGCGCAACCACCATCGCTTCACAGGATCGGTGCCGTGCGGCCACCGACCCCTTCAGAGGTCAACAGGAGCGCGTCATGGCACAAGCAAACACAGGCAGGTTCAAGCGATCGGCCACTCGGCAGGCAGCGCGGCGTTGGACCCTGGTGGCACTGGTGACGGTCTCGGCCACGGCCTTCGGCGTGGCGGCCTGGGCCGGCGGTGACCACGGGGGTCGGCCGTGGGGCCACGCGGGGATGGGCGGCCCGGGCCCGTTCGGGCCGGGCCTGTTCGGCGGGCCGCCCGAGCGCATCGAGCGTGGCGTTGATCGCATGCTCGACAGCCTGCAGGCCACCGATGCGCAGCGCACGCAGGTCAAGCAGATCGCGCTGGCGGCGGCCACGGACCTGAAAGCGCAACGCGAAGCGGGGCGAGGCTTGTTCGAACGAAATATGCAGCTGTTCGCCGCCCCGGTGGTCGATGCAAATGCGGCTGAGCAACTTCGCCAGCAGATGCTGGCACAGCAAGATCAAGCCAGCCGCCGTGTGCTGCAGGCCATGCTCGAGATCAGCCGGGTGCTGTCGCCTGAACAGCGTGCGACACTGGCTCGGCGGATGAAGGACCATCGCTGGCATGGTGGCCCACCGCACGACGGACCGCCGCCTGCTCGCTGACCCCACGATGCCCGCTCGCCTGCTGATCATCGATGACGACACCCGCCTTTCGGCGCTGGTGGGCGATTACCTGCGTGCCGCGGGCTTCGAAGTCGAGGTGGCCGGCACGCTGGCAGCCGGTCGCGACCGGCTGCTGGCGGGCGGTGCACCGGCATCGCCCGAGGCCTTCAATGCGCTGGTTCTCGATCTGATGCTGCCCGATGGCGACGGCCTCGACCTGTGCCGCGAGCTACGCGCCGAGCCGCGCACCCGTCAGCTGCCGCTGCTGATGCTGACCGCACGTGGTGAGCCGATGGACCGCATCGTCGTCCTCGAACTCGGTGCCGACGATTACCTTCCCAAGCCGTTCGAGCCACG
>JAYVEB010000136.1:0-13547 GCA_043749095.1 Burkholderiales bacterium
TTCGCTCCATCCTTGAGCGACTGGCACGAGCTGCCTGTCAGGCAACGCCAAGTCCGCTTCACGCACTTCGCGCGGCTGAGCTTCCTTGCTGATCAGGAACTTTTTTGAAGCCCAATTCTGACGAGTAGCAGTTGTGTCTTCCGAAACCGTCAGCTGCCGGCCGTGGTCACCCGATCTGCCGCGCTATAGAACGCATCGGCGTAGAACTCATCCGCAGGCAGGCCGCAGCGTTCGGTGAAGTCGCGCTGAGCGGACTCGACCATCACCGGCGCGCCGCAGGCATAGACCTGATGACCCGAGAGATCGGGGATGTCTTCCATCACGGCCTGGTGCACGAAGCCGGCCCGGGCGGACCAGTCGTCGCTGGCCAGCGCTTCTGAGAGCACCGGCACGTAGCGCAGCGTGGGCATCTGCGCGGCAACTTCCAGCACCGCGTCGTGCAGGTACAGATCAGCGCGGGTGCGGCAGCCCCAGTACAGCGTGACCGGTCGATCACTGCCCTTCAATTGCAGTTGCTCGATCAATGCCTTGATCGGCGCGTAGCCGGTGCCCGAGGCCAGCAGCACGATCGGCTTCGGCGACTCCTCGCGCAGTAAGAAGCTGCCGAACGGACCTTCGATGCGCAGGATGTCTTTCGCTTTCAGCGTGCCGAACACCTGGTCGCTGAACACGCCGCCGGGCAGGTGGCGGATGTGCAGCTCGATCCATGGCTTGTCGCCTTGCGTATGCGGCGCGTTCGCCATCGAGTAGCTGCGCCGCACGCCGTCGCGCAGGATCACGTCGATGTACTGGCCTGCGTGGTAGCGCAGCGCTTCGCTGGCCGGCAGTTGCAGCTTGACGATCGCGACATCGGGCGCTGGCTTGTCGATGCTGATGACCCGCGCCGGCATCTTGCGCACCGGCATGTCGCCGGCACCGACAACGGTGCGCGCTTCCAGCACCACGTCGGTCTGCGGCGCGGCGCAGCAGGTCAGGGTGTAGCCGGCTTCTTCTTCTGCGACGCTCAAGGCATGCAACTGGTGCGCGCCGTGGATCACGCGGCCTTCGAGCAGCTTGCATTTGCACGAGCCGCAGGCGCCATCGCGGCAGCCGTAGGGGAGGCCGATGCCCTGGCGGATGGCCGCAGCGAGGATGGCCTCGTCGCGCCCAACGGAGAAACTGCGGCCGCTCGGCTGCAACGTGACGGTGATGCTCATGGTGAAACCGATGCCGTATCGGGAAACGTAAACTGAGCCGCGATTCTGCCCGCCATCCCTGTCTTTCGTGGGTCACCACCGTGCTGCCATCCACCTTCAAGCGTCCTGTCCTGTTGATCGTGGGTTGTGGCGACGTCGGCGTGCGGGTACTGCGCCTGCTGAGCGGCCGCTATCGCCTGCTCGCGCTGACCTCGACGCCGGCGCGCGCCGAAGCCTTGCGCGCCGCCGGCGCGGTGCCGTTGATCGGCAACCTCGACGATCCGGCCACGCTCGCGCGACTGGCCGGGCTCGCCGATGCAGTGCTGCACCTCGCGCCGCCGCCGCTTCAAGGCACCACCGACCCGCGCAGCCGGAACCTGATTGATGCGCTGGCGCGCAAGGGCCGCGTGCGCTGTCTCGTCTACGGCAGCACCAGCGGTGTCTACGGCGACTGCGGCGGAGCGCGCTTCGACGAGACGCGCGCGGTGAATCCGGGCACCGATCGCGCGCGGCGGCGCGTCGATGCCGAGTCGCGGATTCGCTGGTACGGGCGCGTGCACGGTGTGCGTGTTGCGATCCTGCGCATCCCGGGCATCTATGCGGTTGATCGCGAAGGTGGCCACCCGCGCGAGCGTCTGCTGCGCGGCACGGCGGTGCTGAATGCCGAGGACGATGTGTCCACCAACCACATCCATGCCGACGACCTGGCGCGCGCCTGCGTGGCGGCCCTGGCGCGTGCGCTGCCGCAGCGGGTGATCCACGCCAGCGACGACACCGATCTGACGATGGGCGACTACTTCGACCTGGCCGCCGACGTGTGCGGCCTGCCGCGCCCGCCACGCATCTCGCGGGCCGAAGCGCGTGAACGGCTGTCACCGATGCTGCTGAGCTTCATGAGCGAATCGCGCCGGCTCGACAACCAGCGGCTCAAGCGCGAGCTGCGCCTGGTGCTGCATTACCCGACGGTGAAGGATGGCTTGTAAGCGGCGGCGCGTGAGCCGCTGACTAGGTCAGTGCCGCTTGCCGAACGGCGGTTGCCCGCGCCAGTAGCGGAACATCAGGTAGCCGCCGAGAATGCCGCCCAGGTGCGCGAAATGGGCCACGCCCGAAGCGCTGCCGGTCACGCCGAGCAGCAGCTCCAGCCCGCCGTAGAGCGCGACGAACACCTTCGCCTTCATCGGGATCGGCGGAAACAGCGGCATGATGATGCGGTTCGGAAACATCATGCCGAACGCCAGCAGCAAGCCGAACAGCCCGCCCGACGCACCCACCGTCGGATAGACCGACCCCAGCAGACCAGTGACCAGCAACTGCGCGCCGGCCGCTGCCAGCACGCTGGCGGTGTAGAACTGGATGAAGCGCTTCGGGCCCCAGACCCGCTCCAGCTCGGAGCCGAACATCCACAGGCCGAGCATGTTGAAGAACAGGTGGCCAATGCTGCCGTGCAGGAAGGCATAGGTGACGACCTGCCACGGCAGGAAGCCATACCCCAGCGGCCAGAGCGCGAGCAGGCGCGTGAACCACGGGCCGAGGAAGCTGTCGATGCAGAAGGCAGCAATGTTGATCAACAGCAAGGCTTGGGTGATGGGAGGCATCGGGGGCATGCGCAGGATCCAGTGGGCTTTGAGGTGCGGTTCGCGGTCGGGACGTGGTCGAAGCGAAACGTGAGCGTAACCGCAGTTGATTGAGCGACGCTGAAGGCAGCCGTCTGGCGCAAGCCCTGCAGCAACGCTAGGGCCTGTGGAATAATTAAGGCCTGCGATGGGCCTCTGTGGCGGAATTGGTAGACGCGCCGGACTCAAAATCCGGTTCTTCACGGAGTGTCGGTTCGATTCCGACCGGAGGCACCACCCGAATTCTTGTGTTTGCCGATGCGGTGCAATGCCGCATGGATGGTGGCAGACCGATCGCTCTACCGTTTCGAGTTTGCATGGCCAAGAAGCAGCCGATCTACCCCTCGCTCGAAGACCTGATCGGTAACACGCCGCTGGTGCGTCTGAAGCATCTGCCCGGCGCTGATGCCGAACGCCGCGGCAATGTGATCCTGGGCAAGCTTGAGGGCAACAACCCGGCCGGATCGGTGAAAGACCGCGCGGCCATCAGCATGATCCGCCGCGCTGAAGAGCGCGGCGACATCCAACCTGGCGACACCCTGATCGAAGCCACCTCGGGCAACACCGGCATCGCGCTGGCGATGGCCGCAGCCATCCGCGGCTACAAGATGTTGCTGATCATGCCGGAGGACCTGTCGATCGAGCGTGCGCAAACGATGCGCGCCTTCGGCGCCGATCTGATGCTGACGCCACGCTCGGGTGGCATGGAGCACGCCCGCGACCTCGCCGATCAACTGCAACGCGATGGCAGGGGCGTGGTGCTCGACCAGTTCGCCAATGCAGACAACCCGCGCGTGCATTACGAAACCACCGGCCCCGAGATCTGGCGCGATACCGCCGGGCAGATCACCCACGTTGTCAGCGCGATGGGCACCACCGGCACGATCACCGGCGTCTCGCGCTATCTGAAGGAGATGAATCCAGCCGTGCGCATCATCGGCGCGCAACCGAGCGAGGGCTCGCGCATCCCGGGCATCCGCAAATGGCCCGAGGCCTACCTGCCGAAGATCTACGACCCGACGCACATCGACGAGACCGCATCGGTCAGCCAGACCGATGCCGAAGAGATGGCGCGGCGTCTGGCGCGCGAGGAGGGCATCTTCGCCGGTATTTCTGCGGCGGGCGCCTGCTGGGTGGCGCTGGAACTGGCGAAGACGGTCGAGAACGCGACCATCGTGTTCATCGTCTGCGACCGGGGTGACCGCTATCTGTCGACCGGTGTGTTTCCGGCCTGAGGCCACGCGGCCCTGAATCTAGAATCTGCGCAGTACAGCGGAGCACGCGCCCCATGATCCTGATCCGGAAAGAACTCGACACCCGCGGGCTCAACTGTCCGCTGCCGATCCTGAAGGCCAAGAAGGCGCTGGCTGATATGGCCAGTGGTGATGTGCTGAAGGTGGTGTCGACCGACCCGGGTTCGATGCGCGATTTCCAGGCCTTCGCGAAGCAGACCGGCAACGATCTGATCGAGCAGACCACCGTCGCCGACGAGTTCATCCATCTGTTGCGCAGACGCTGAGATCAGCGGCTCTGCTCAGAGTTCGAGCGTCTTCAGGTAGCTGCGGAATCCCGGGCCGAGCTGCGGGTGCATCAGCGCCAGTTCGACGTTGGCTTCCAGGAAACCTTCCTTGCTGCCGCAGTCGTAGCGCCGCCCTTCATAGCGGAAAGCGAACACCTTCTCGCGACGCATCAGCGCGGCGATGCCGTCGGTCAACTGAATCTCGCCACCGACACCGCGCGGCAGTCCGGCGATCTCCTTGAAGATGCCCGGCGTCAGGATGTAGCGGCCAGCCACACCCAGGCGTGACGGCGCATCTTCCGGTGCCGGCTTCTCGACGATGTGGGTCATGTCCATCATCCGATCATTGACCGGCGTGCCGGCCACCATGCCGTAGCGGCGCGTCTGGTCATCGGGCACTTCCTGTACCGCGATGATCGAGGCCTGCCAGTCGGCAAAGCGTTCCACCATCTGCTTGAGGATCGGAGGCTTGCCGACCATCAGGTCGTCGGCCAGCAACACCGCAAAGGGTTCGTTGACGACGACGCACTGCGCGCACAGCACCGCGTGGCCCAGGCCCAGAGCCTTGGGCTGGCGGATGTAGATGCACTCCATGTCATCGGGCTTGATCGAATGCACCAGGGCCAGCAGCTCCTTCTTGCCAGCGGCCTCGAGTTCGGCCTCCAGCTCATAGGCGGTGTCGAAGTGGTCCGGAATGGCGCGCTTGTTGCGGCCATTGACGAAGATCATCTGGCGGATGCCGGCCGCGTAAGCCTCCTCGACCGCGTACTGGATCAGCGGCTTGTCGACCACCGGCAGCATTTCTTTCGGCTGCGCCTTGGTGGCGGGCAGGAAGCGCGTGCCCAGACCGGCCACGGGGAATATCGCCTTGTTGATCTTCATTTGCACACTCCGGGCGGTGGATTCGTGAATTCAAACCATTCTCACACGCAAAAAAGACGCCTGTTCTTCCCACACGCCCCAAGCTTACCGCCCGATTCGGCGCCATGTCACACCTCAAACCGTGGCCGACAGCCGTTGTGCCTGGGCCTGCAGGCGATCGCGCGTGGCGGTGTACTCGGCAATGCGTGCCTGCTCTTGAGCGACTACCGCGGCCGGCGCGCGGGCCACGAAGCTTTCGTTGGCAAGCTTCGCGCTGCCTTTGGCGATCTCGCCATCGAGCCGCGTGACCTCCTTTCGCAGGCGTTCCATCTCGGCGGCCACGTCGATCTCGACGTGCAGCGCGAGCCGCGTGCCGCCGAACTCGACGACCGGCGCGTTCAATGTGGCCTGCGCATAGGCGGCTTCGTCGGCGTGGACCTGCACCTCCGACACCTTGGCCAGCACCTTCAGCAGCGGTGTGGCGGCCTGCACGAAGGCGGTGTCGCCGAGCGTCAGCAACGGCACACGCTTGTCGGGTGACAGGCTCATTTCGCTGCGCAGGCGCCGGCAGGCACCGACCATGCCTTTCAGCTGCGCGACCCAGGCATCGGCCGCGGCATCGATGCGTTCGAGCTGCGCCTTCGGGTACGGTGCTGTCACCAGGCTGTCGGTGGAGCCGGCCACCTTGCGCCCCGCGACCACGGCCACGCGGTCCCACAGTTCGGCGGTGATGAACGGCGTGATCGGGTGCAGCAGCCGCAGCACCGTTTCCAGCACGCGGATCAAGGTGCGCCGCGTCGCACGTTGCGCCGATTCGTCGCCGGTCTGGATCTGCACCTTGGCGATTTCCAGGTACCAGTCGCAGTACTCGTCCCACACGAACGAGTAGATCGCGTTCGCCACGTTGTCTAGCCGGTAGTTGGCAAAGCCCTGTTCGACCGCGGCTTCGACGCGCTGCAACTCGCTGGTGATCCAGCGATCGGCCTGCGAAAAGCTCAGGTAGTTGTGTGCCGCGCCGGCCGGGGTCGCCACCCGTCCAGCGTCATCGACGACGGCGGCTGCACATTCGGCTTTCGTGTGTTCGGCCAGGCCACAATCCTGACCCTCGCAGTTCATCAGCACGAAGCGGGTCGCGTTCCACAGCTTGTTGCAGAAATTGCGATAACCCTCGCAGCGCTTCGAATCGAAGTTGATGCTTCGGCCCAGGCTGGCCAGCGAGGCGAAGGTGAAGCGCAGCGCATCGGCGCCGAACGCCGGGATGCCGTCGGGGAACTCCTTTTCGGTGTCCTTGCGCACACGCGGCGCGGTCTCGGGCTTGCGCAGGCCGATGGTGCGTTTGTCGAGCAAGGGCGCCAGCGAGATGCCGTCGATCAGGTCCACCGGATCGAGCACATTGCCTTCCGACTTGCTCATCTTCTTGCCCTGCGCATCGCGCACCAGGCCGTGGATGTAGACGTGGTGGAACGGCACCTTGCCAGTGAAGTGCGTCGTCATCATGATCATCCGGGCGACCCAGAAGAAGATGATGTCGTAGCCGGTGACCAGCACGCTCGACGGCAGGAACAGATCAAGCTCCTTCGTCTGCTCCGGCCAGCCCAGCGACGAAAACGGCACCATCGCCGATGAGTACCAGGTGTCGAGCACGTCGGGATCGCGCGTCAGTTCACCGCTGTAGTCGGCTGCAGTGGCCTTCACACGGGCTTCTTCTTCGTTCGTCGCGACGAACAATTCGCCATTCGTGCCGTACCAGGCCGGGATCTGGTGCCCCCACCACAGCTGGCGCGATATGCACCAGTCGGTGATGTTCTTCATCCACTGGTCGTAGGTATTGACCCAGTTCTCGGGCACGAACTTGACCTCGCCGTTCGCAACCGCATCGATCGCCTTCTGCGCGATGCTCTTTCCGTCCGGGCCTTTTTTTGTCATCGCGACGAACCACTGGGCAGTCAGCATCGGCTCGATGACCTGCCCGGTGCGCGCACAGCGCGGCACCATCAGCTTGTGTTTCTTGACTTCGACCAGGAATCCTTGCGCTTCGAGGTCGGCCACCACCCGCTTGCGGGCGACGAAACGGTCCAGGCCTTGATAGGCCGCTGGCGCGTTCTCGTTGATCGCCGCATCCAGCGTCAGCACACCGATGATCGGCAGCCCGTGTCGCTGGCCGACCGCATAGTCGTTCACGTCATGCGCCGGTGTCACCTTGACGACGCCGGTGCCGAAGGCGCGATCGACGTAGTCGTCGGCGATCACCGGGATCGTGCGCCCGCACAGCGGCAGCGTGACGCGCTTGCCGACGAAGGCGGCGTAGCGCTCATCCTCCGGGTGCACCATCACCGCGACGTCACCCAGCATCGTTTCCGGCCGCGTGGTGGCCACCACCAGGTCGCCCGAGCCATCCTCCAGCGGATAGCGGATGTGCCACAGCGAGCCGTCTTCCTCTTCGCTCTCGACTTCCAGGTCCGACACCGCCGATTTCAGCACCGGGTCCCAGTTGACCAGCCGCTTGCCGCGGTAGATCAGGCCTTGTTCATACAACTGCACAAATGTCGAAGTGACGACGCCCGAGAGCTTGTCGTCCATCGTGAAGTACTCGTGCGGCCAGCTGACGCTGTCGCCCATGCGGCGCATCTGATTCGTGATGGTCGAACCCGATTGCTGCTTCCAGTCCCACACCCGCGCAACGAAATTCTGGCGGCCGAGGTCGTGGCGGCTCAGGCCTTGTTCCTGGAGTTGTCGCTCGACCACGATCTGCGTGGCAATACCGGCGTGGTCGGTGCCCGGCACCCACAGCGCGTTGAAGCCACGCATGCGGTGGTAGCGCGTCAGCGCATCCATGATCGTCTGATTGAACGCATGGCCCATGTGCAGCGTGCCGGTGACGTTGGGTGGCGGCAGCTGGATCGAAAACGAGGGCTTGGCAGCGTCGAGCGTGGGCTCGTAGACGCCGCTTTGCTCCCACTGCGGCCCCCAATGGGCCTCGATGGCGGCGGGTTCGAAGGACTTGGCCAGTTCGGGCATGGGGACACCGGGTTGGGCGCTGCAAAAAAGCGCGCCGCAGAGCAGCAAAAAGGAGGCCGAATTGTAGGAGGGTGGCTCCTAGAATCATTCGATGTCCAGTCCTTCCGAAAGCCACGGCGTCGCGCCGCACGACGACCCGTCGATTCCGCTGTTTGAAGAAGACGAGCCCTCGGGCGCCGTCACGGCGGACAAGGACGAGATTGATGGTGCGCCCGGCCTGCGGGTGGCATCGTCCGACAACCTGCTGCGCGGGCTGAATCCGGAGCAATTGGCTGCCGTCACGCTGCCAGCGCGGCCGTCGCTGATCCTCGCCGGTGCCGGCTCGGGCAAGACCCGGGTGCTGACGACCCGCATCGCCTGGCTGATCCAGACCGGCCAGCTGTCGCCCGGTGGCGTGCTGGCGGTGACCTTCACCAACAAGGCCGCGAAGGAGATGCTGACGCGGCTGAGCGCGATGCTGCCGGTGCCGGTGCGCGGCATGTGGGTCGGCACCTTCCACGGGCTGTGCAACCGTTTTCTGCGCGCGCACTGGAAACTGGCAGCGTTGCCGCAGGGCTTTCAGATTCTCGATTCGGTGGATCAGTTGTCGGCCGTGAAGCGCGTCATCAAGGCGATGAAGCTCGATGAAGAACGCTTCGTGCCGAAGACCACCACCTGGTTCATCGCCGGGCAGAAGGAGGAAGGCCTGCGCCCGAAGGACGTTGAGGTGCGCGATGAGCAGGGCCGCGTGCTGGTGCAGGTCTACCAGGCTTACGAGGAACAGTGCCAGCGCGAAGGCGTCGTCGATTTCGCCGAGCTGATGCTGCGCACCTACGAGCTGATGCGCGACAACGCGAGCTTGCGTGAGCACTACCAGCGCCGCTTCCGCCACATCCTCGTCGACGAATTCCAGGACACCAACCGCCTGCAGTACGCCTGGCTGAAGATGTTCGCCGGCCCGCCGGGACCGAATGGAACGGCGGTGCTCGCCGTGGGCGACGACGACCAGAGCATCTACGCCTTCCGCGGCGCACAGGTCGGCAACATGGCCGACTTCGAGCGCGAGTTCAAGGTGCAGCAGGTCATCAAGCTGGAGCGCAATTACCGCAGCTACGGCCACATCCTCGATGCGGCCAATGAGCTGATCTCGCGCAATTCGCGCCGCCTCGGCAAGAACCTGCGCACCGAGGCCGGCCCGGGCGAACAGGTGCGCGTGTTCGAAGCGACCAGTGATTTCGCCGAGGCGCAATGGTTCATCGAGGAGGCGCAGCAGTTGCACCGCGACGGCACCCCGCGACGCGACATCGCGCTGCTGTACCGCAGCAATGCGCAAAGCCGGGTGCTGGAAAGCGCACTTTTCAACGCGAGCATCCCGTACAAGGTCTATGGCGGCCTGCGCTTCTTCGAGCGCGCCGAGGTCAAGCACGCGCTGAGTTATCTGCGGCTGATCGAGAACCCGAACGACGACACCAGCTTCCTGCGCGTCGTCAACTTTCCGACGCGTGGCATTGGTGCGCGCACGATCGAGCTGTTGCAGGACGCGGCGCGTTCGAGTGGTCGCAGTCTGTATCAAAGCGTCGGGGCGGTGGCAGGCAAGGGCGGTGGCAACGTGCAGGCCTTCGTCGCGAAGGTCGATGCGATGCGCGAGGCCACGCGCGGGCTGACGCTGCGCGAGATCATCGAGCACATGCTGAAGGCCTCAGGCCTGGCCGATTTCTACCGCACCGACAAGGAAGGCCAGGACCGGCTGGAAAACCTCGACGAACTGGTCAACGCTGCCGAGGCCTTCGTCACCCAGGAGGGTTTCGGCAAGGATGCTGTGGCGCTGCCGGTCGACGAGTTCGGCACGCCGGTGCCGCTGGGTGCTGATGCAGAGTTGACGAAGGTACTGGCGGGGCTGGGCGTTAATGCGGCGGCTGGAACGACTTCATCGACAGAACCGGCCAACGGCATCGCATCACTGATCACCACGCCCGACGCCGAAACCGGCGAGATCATGTCGCCGCTGGCCGCGTTCCTGACGCACGCTTCGCTGGAAGCTGGCGACAACCAGGCGCAAGCCGGGCAGGACGCGATCCAGCTGATGACGGTGCATGCGGCGAAGGGCCTGGAATTCGATGCGGTGTTCATCACCGGCCTCGAAGAAGGCCTGTTCCCGCACGAGAACAGCGTGTCCGACCTCGACGGGCTGGAAGAAGAGCGGCGGCTGATGTACGTCGCGATCACGCGGGCGCGCAAGCGGCTGTACCTGAGCTGCAGCCAGACCCGCATGCTGCACGGTCAGACCCGCTACAACATCAAGAGCCGCTTCTTCGACGAGCTACCCGAAGCCGCGCTGAAGTGGATCACCCCGCGCAACCAGGCGTTCGGTTCAGGCTTTGCCCGCGACTACCAGGCGGCGTGGGCGCGCGGTTCGGGGCTGGGTTCGATCGTCGGGGCAGGGCGCGTGGCAACGGCCGCACCGTCAGTGATCCCGAAGGCGCCATCGCACGGCCTGAAGTCAGGCCAGAGCGTGTTTCACACCAAGTTCGGCGAGGGCGTGATCGTCACGCTCGAAGGCAGCGGCGACGATGCCCGCGCACAGGTCAACTTCGGTCGCCACGGGATGAAGTGGTTGGCACTGTCGGTGGCGAAGCTGACCCCTATCACTTGAAAGGTTTGGTGCTGTTTAGTTGTTGCCGAGGGCATGGGGTGACCGGCTCCGCTCATGTCCCCCAGGCCGGGTCACTGCCCAAGCGCTACCGGAAAGACCGATACGGCCTTCCTCCTTGACTTCGCTGCGCCGGTCACCCCACGCCCTCGGCAGCAAGCACCGTTGTCGCAGGTGGAGGCTCCCAAGCTCCGACTGCTTCGGTGGTCGCAGAAGCGCTGCGGCGGGCCGCTGTGTGGAGTGAAGTAGAGGAGGGCCGGCGGGACTTGAGCCAGAGCGAACGGCTGGTGAACCGGCCCGGGGACATGAACGCAACACAGCGCCCCGGTGAAGCGCTCCCAAGCCGATCCCCCTGTGCTTTGATTTCAGTGAACGCGACCTGGCATCAGCGCAGCAAGGGTTTCAACGTCGGCCACACGTTGGAAAGCAGTGTCGGGTGCCCGACCTCGGCCACATGGATCCGGTCGGCCTGGTACTGTGAATCAGGTACGCCTGCCATCAGAAAAGGCACCAACGCTGCACCTTCGTCTTTCGCCACGGTGACGAACATCGCGGCCAGTTCGTCGTTGTAGTGGCGGCCGTAGTTCGGCGGGATCTGCACGCCGACCACCACCACCTTGGCACCGGCCGACTTGGCTGCCTGCGCCATCTGCTCCAGGTTGCTCAGGCTGCCCTTGAGTGGCAGGCCGCGCAGGCCGTCGTTGCCGCCCAACTCCAGGATCACATGGGTTGGTCGGGTTTGGGCCAGCAGCGCCGGCAGGCGCGACAGGCCGCCGGCGGTGGTGTCACCGCTGATGCTGGCGTTGATCACCTTGGCATCGATCTTTTCGGCGGCCAGCTTGCGTTCCAGCAGTGCCACCCAGCCGCTGCCGCGCTTCAGGCCGTACTCGGCGGACAGGCTGTCGCCGACCACCAGCACGGTGTTGCGCGGCGCATTGCCGCCCACCGTGGCATGGGCGAGTGCGGCCAGCGGCATCTGCGACCCCGCCGGTGCGCCTCCAGCGACCAGGCCGATCAGCGCGGTACAGTGAATCAGACCGTGCAACCAATGCCTGCGGGCGGGGTCGATCGGAGTCGCAGCAGATGTGCGCGGTGGTTCGCCGCGTGAGGTCTGTTTGATTGCTGTCCGTTGTTTCCACTCATCCATGTCCGATCCCATCATTGCTGTCGATCACATCACCAAGCAAGTGCCCGATCCAGGCGGTCCTTTGACCATCCTGCACGACATCAGTTTCACGCTGGCCCGACAACAATCGGCGGCCATCGTCGGCGCCTCGGGGTCGGGCAAGAGCACGCTGCTGTCCATCATCGCCGGGTTGGACACGCCGACCACCGGCAGCGTTCGCCTCGCCGGCACCGATTTGTTCAGCCTCGATGAAGACGCGCGCGCCGCAGTGCGAGCGGCGCACGTCGGCTTCGTGTTCCAGAGCTTCCAGTTGCTGGGCAACCTGAGCGCAATCGAGAACGTGATGCTGCCGCTGGAGCTGCAGGGCCGCAGCGATGCGCGGGTGCGGGCCACCGAGATGCTGGGCCGTGTCGGCTTGGGCGACCGGCTGCGGCACTACCCAAAGGTGTTGTCCGGCGGCGAGCAGCAGCGCGTGGCGCTGGCGCGTGCCTTCGTCGCGCAGCCGGCGGTGCTGCTGGCCGATGAGCCCACCGGCAGTCTGGACTTCGCCACCGGCGAGCGGGTGATGGAGCTGATGTTCGAACTGAACCGCGAAGCCGGCACCACGCTCGTGCTCGTCACGCACGACCGCGCAGTGGCGGCGCGCTGCGACCGGCAGCTGCGCATCGATGCCGGCCGGGTGGAACTGGACACGGCGCCCGTTTGACGGGGCGCCGTCAGTGCGTCAGTTGGCGAACTTGTAGTCCGTCTTGTACTTGGCGCGGATCTCGTCGCGGAACTTGGCGATCTTCATCTGCCCGAGCTTCTGCTCGATCTGCGGGCGAACTTCACTCAGCGGTGGCGACTGCGCTTCGCGGGTGTCATCGAGCCGGATGACGTGCCAGCCGAACTGCGACTTCACCGGCACCTCGGTCATCTCGCCCTTCTTCAGCTTGACCATCGCCTGGCCGAACTCGGCCACATAGACATTCGGGCTGGCGAAATCGAGGTCGCCGCCGTTTTCGCCGGAACCGGTGTCCTTCGAACTCTTTTTCGCCACGTCCTCGAACTTGGCGCCAGCCTTGATCTGCGCGATCAAGGCCTTGGCCTGGTCTTCGGTGTCGACCAGGATGTGGCGCGCGCGGTATTCGGTGCCACCGGCGCCGGTCGATTTAGCGTACTCGGCCTGGATCTCGGCGTCGGTGACCGGATTGGCCGCCTGGTACTGGGTGAACAGTTCGCGGATCAGGATGGTCTGGCGGGCGAATTCCATCTGCACCTTGTAATCGGCCTTGCCCTGGAAGCCGCGCTTCTCGGCCTCCTGCACGAACATTTCACGCAGCACGACCTCGTCGCGCACCTGCGCTTCGAGTTCCGGCGTACGGCGTTGCTGGCCCTGCTTCAGGATTTGATCCATCAGCGCGTCGACGCGCGCCTTCGGCACGGCCTTGCCGTTGACGATGGCGATGTTCTGAGCCGCGGCTGGCAGCGCGATCAACAGGGCGGCTGCCAGCGACGTGGCCAGCGCGGTGGAGGTGGAGAGCAACTTGTTCATGGGGTGAGGCTTTCAGCTCGTGTGGAGACGGGGCGTGGCCGGGCGGCGAGGGGCCGCTGCGGCGCCGTGGAA
>JAYVEB010000137.1:0-13541 GCA_043749095.1 Burkholderiales bacterium
AGGTGATGGGCCGCAGCGATGTGATCCGCAGTCTGAAACCCGAAGCTTTCGCCGACGAGCGCTTCGGCGTGATCACGGTGAAAGACATCCTGGCCGAGCTGGAAAAACCGGGCCGCGACCCGCGCCCGGACTTCAAGGTGGCCAAGCTGGCCGACGGCATCGAGGACATCAAGGACCTGCAACCGGGCATGACGCTCGAAGGCACGGTCAGCAACGTCGCGCAGTTCGGTGCCTTCGTCGACCTGGGCGTGCATCAGGACGGGCTGATCCACGTCAGCCAGCTCGCCCACAAGTTCGTCAGCGATGCGCGCGAGGTGGTGAAGACCGGTGACGTGGTCAAGGTCAAGGTGCTCGAGGTCGATCTGTCGCGGCAGCGGATCTCGCTGACGATGAAGCTCGATGCTGTGCCCGCCGATCGCGGTGGCAAGGAAGCGACAGGCGCTGGCAACCGATTCCAGCCGGCCGGCCGCGGCGAGCGGCCGTCAAAGCCGCGCGCGCCCGACACCGCATCGGGCGGTGGGGCGATGTCGGCGGCGTTCGCGAAGTTGCAGATCCGCCGCTGAGGACGTCGGGAGTCCTCGGGTAAGCGCGTGGGTTTGGGCGGGCTGCGCCCGCATCGCGTGCCATTCAAGATGTGGATGCGATGCAGTCGGCGATCGACTGCATCCAGATTCGCACTCATCTCGTAAGTGGGGGGAGCGCAACTCGACTCCCTGGAGCGGGCACGCCATTCAGGTCGCGGCACCTCGGTGCGGCGCTTGCACCCCACAACCAAGAAATGAGGCACCCATGAAGACAACACCGACGCCATCCACTCGCCTGCTGCCGATCATCGGCGCGCTGGCGACTGCCTACGGACTCAGTGCTGCGCTGCCGGCGCACGCATCCAGTCACCGCGAAGCGCCATCGATCACGAAAACGCCCAAGGTCGATGCGACCGACTTCTACATGTTCAACAGCTACGAGTCGGGTCGTGGCGCGTTCGTCTCGATCATGGCGAACTACGTGCCGCTGCAAGATCCCTACGGTGGACCGAACTACTTCTCGCTGGACCCGAACGCGCTGTACGAGATCCACATCGACAACGTCGGCGATGGCAAGGAACACATCACCTTCCAGTTCCGCTTCAAGAACACGCTGAAGGGCACCACGGCCTCGCCGGGCATCCAGATTCCGGTCGGCACCGCCAGCGTGGCCATCCCGCTGATTCAGGCGGGCACCGTGACCACGCCGAATTCACCGAACCTGAACCTGAACGAAACCTTCACCGTCGACATCGTTCGTGGCGACCGTCGCAAGGGCACCAAGGCCGCGATCACCAATGCCAACGGCGGCTCGGCCACCTTCGACAAGCCGGTCGACAACATCGGTGCCAAGACGATTCCCGACTACACCGCTTACGCCAACCAGCACATCTACAGCGTCAACATCCCCGGCTGCTCCACACCGGGCAAGGTGTTCGTCGGCCAGCGCAAGGATCCGTTCGCCGTCAACCTCGGCACGATCTTCGATCTGGTGAACGCAACCGCAGGTGTATTGACCGACCCGAGCTTGAAGAATGCCGGTCACGATGACCTGGCCGACAAGAACGTGACCACGCTGGCGCTGGAAGTGCCGAGGGATTGCCTGACCGCCAAGGCGGCCGGCGCCGCGGGTTACGACCCGGTGATCGGTGGCTGGACAACCGCCAGCCTGCGCCAGGGAAGCCTGCTGAACCCGGTGCCTCGTCGCGGACACGGCACCAGCGCCATCGAAGGCGGCGCCTGGACGCAGGTCTCGCGGCTGGGCAACCCGCTGGTCAACGAAGTGGTGATCGGTCTGCCGGACAAGGACCGGTTCAACGGCTCCAAGCCGAAGGACGACCTGCAGTTCGCGACCTATGTGACCAATCCGACGCTGCCCGCGCTGCTGGGCCTGGTGCTGGCCAATGACATCGCTTATGTGGCACCGACCAACCTGCCACGCACTGACCTGCTGAACGTGTTCCTGACCGGCATTGGGGGTGTGAACAAGCCTGCGGGTACGGTGACGCCAGCTGAAATGCTGCGCCTGAACACCGCGATTGCGGCGGTGCCCTTGAACCAGCAGAACCGTCTCGGCGTGGCTGGCGAAGTGCTGCGCGTGGGTGGTGCGGCCAACCTCGGCAACGCGATCGACCTGGCGGGCTTCCCGAACGGCCGGCGTCCGAGCGACGATGTCGTTGACATCGCATTGGTGGCTGTGGCGGGTGGCTTGTGCGTGATCAACAGCAATGGCGTCATTGCCAACCTGCAGGCTAGCGACGACGCCAACGTGCTGGGTCTGAGCAGCTTCACCATACCGGGCGCGACCCCGACGGTGCTGACCTCACCTTGCAATGTGGCCCATGTGCCGTTGGGCGCCACTTCGGCAGCGCTGCATGACGCGGTTGATCAGGCCGTCGACACGCCGGGGTACCCGCGTACCAGCGCGTTCCCGTACTTTGCCAAGCCCATCCCAGGCTCTGGCTCGAACTGAGGAGCTGACCATCATGAGCAAGCAAATCTTGTTGGCGATGGGCGTCACCGCCACGCTGTTGTCGGCCTGCGGTGGCGGTGGCGGCGGCGGTGGATCGCAAACGCCGGCGGTGACTGAGGCGGTGCCCGCTGCTGCATCCAGCGAGTCCGTGGCGGCCACAACCTACGTGGCAGCGTTGGCGGCGGTGCCGGCGAGCACCAGCGATACGCTGGAGCCGGTCACCGTACCCGATACGTTGGCCTCCAGCGACACGACCGAGCCGGCTGCCATTCCCTGACGAGCGGTAAGAGACGGTAAGAGAGAATCCCGGCGCGCAGCCCCTTGCGGGGCAGCGCGCCGGGTTTTTGAGTGGATCCACAGGAGCGAGGGCGATGTTTCGAGTTTCAGCCTGGCGCGTTGCCGTGGCGCTGACCGCTGGCGTGTTGCCAGCGTTGTGGAGCCAGGGTGCGCACGCCGAGCCGCTGAATCCGACTCGGGACACCGAGGTGATCGAAGTGTTGCCCGCCGGTGGCAGCGCGGCCGAAGACCGGCAATTGCGGCGCTTGTGGGTCAATCACCCCACCGACGAGGCAACGGGCGTCTCGCTGGCCAGACGCTATCTGTCGCGAGCGCGTGAACTGGGCGACCCCCGTTATGCCGGCCAGGCGCTGGCGGTGCTGCAGGGCTGGCCCAACCCGAAGACCGCACCCGACGATGTGCTGCTGCTGCAGGCGACGGTGCAGCAGTACCTGCATGAATTCGAGATTTCGGCCGGCCACCTGGAGATGCTGGTGGCACGCCGCCCCGACCATGCGCAGGCGTGGTTGACGCTGGCCACGGTGCGCCGTGTGCAGGGCCGCTATGCGGCATCGGATGGGGCGTGTCTGGGCTTGCAAGCCACAGGCGTGCGACTCGAATCGCAGGCCTGCCTGGCCGAAAACGCCAGCCTGCGCGGCGACAACGATGCGGCGCGCAGCACCTTGCAGCAGTTGCTGGCGCCACCACGCTTGCCTGCATCGACAAGGTCCTGGCTGCTGACCACGCTGGCCGAGCTGGAGCAACGCGACGGCAAGCCCCAAGCGGCCGAGGCGGCCTTCAAGAAAGCACTGGAAGCCGAGACCGGTGGCTACACGCTGCTGACCTACGTCGACTTCCTGTTCGAACAGGGCCGTGAAGACGAGGCCTCGGTGCTGCTGGCGCCGCAGCCGCGCACTGACGCGGTGATGCTGAGGCTGGCGATGGTCGGCGCGCGGCTGAAAACGCCGAACGCGGCCGTCGATGCCCGTATCGTGCGCGACGCGATGGAGCAGGCCAATCTGCGCCCCGGTGCGCGCGGTACCCATGCCCGCGAGCAGGCGATGTTCGCCTTGTGGGTCGATGACAAACCTGCCGCTGCACTGGAACTGGCGCGTGAGAACGTGCGCAAGCAGCGCGAACCGCTGGACCTGCTGGTGCTGGCGCATGCCGCGCACGCAGCGGGCGACGCCAAGGCGAGACGCGAGGCAGATCAACTGCGCAAGGAGATGGGCCTGCATGACCAGCGTCTCGATGCCTTGCTCTGACATGTCGATGACATCGATCGTTCGACGCCTGTTGTGGGCTCTGGCGTGGCTGTTCTGTCTACTGCTGGCCGGCCCGGCGCTGGCCCACAAGGGCAGCGATGCCTATCTGCAACTCAAGCTCGACGGGGCAGCCTCGACGCTGCGCGTCGATCTGGCGCTGCGCGACCTCGACGCGGTGCTCGACATCGATGCCGATGCCAATGGCCAGCTGACCTGGGGTGAGGTGCGCTCGGCCTATCCAGCCATCGAGCGCTATCTTGCCTCGCGGGTGCTGGTCGATGGCTGTCAATGGCAGTCGGTGGCGACCGCGCTAGAGCGCCGCGCCGATGGCGTTTATGCAGCGCTGACCTGGTCGGGCAGCTGCGCCGTTGAGGTCGCGTTGCCGACGATCCGCTACAGCGCGCTGCGCGAGGTCGACCCGACGCACCGTGCGATCGCCAAGATCGAGCGGCCGGGCAGCGAGGCAGTGGTGCAGGTGCTCGACCCGACCAAGGTGCTGCCACCGGCGGCGAAGGTGGCTGCGTCGGCGCCATCGGTCGCATCGGGTGCGAACGGGGACGCTGCCGGGCCGGCGTCGGCCAGTGGTGCAGCGAGCGACCCTGTGGCCGGTGTGACAGCCGTCGCTCAGCCGCACCCGTCCGCTGGCTTCGTCAGGGAAGGCATGCGGCACATCCTCGGCGGCTACGACCACGTGCTGTTTCTGCTGGCCCTGTTGCTGCCTGCGGTGATGCGCCGCACGAAGACGGGCTGGCAGCCGGTCGAGCGCCTGGCACAGGCCATCATGCCGGTGGCGGTGATCGTCACCGCGTTCACCGTCGCGCATTCGGTGACATTGACACTGGCCGGCTTGAAGCTGGTGTCGCTGTCTTCGTCGTTCATCGAGCCGTCGATCGCGGTGACGATCGTGCTGGCAGCGGTCGACAACCTGGTGCCGATCTTCCGCGGGCGCCGAGCCATCGTGACCTTCCTGTTCGGCCTGATCCACGGGTTCGGTTTTGCCGGAGTGCTGGGCGAGCTGAACCTGCCGACGGTGCAATTCGCCTGGGCGCTGTTTCAGTTCAACCTGGGCATCGAACTGGGGCAGTTGTTCATCGTGACCATCGCCGTCAGCGCGCTGTTCTCATTTCGCCGACAGGCCTGGTATTCCAACGCGGTGATCCGCGGCGGCTCGGCGGTGGCCATCGTCATCGGCACGCTGTGGTTCATCGACCGCACGGCCAACCTGGCGATCCTGCCGTTTTGACGCTTAAAATTTGGGATCGCAGAGGTTCAAACAGGGCGCGGTTGTGGACCGCGCTTTTTCTTTTCCGACGGAGCTTTGATGATCTCGATTCAGTTGCCCGATGGCTCACAGCGTCAATTCCCGGCACCGGTGACGGTGGCCGAGGTGGCCGCGTCCATCGGTAGCGGGCTGGCCAAGGCCGCATTGGCCGGGCGGGTGGGCAGCGGGGCTGCGTCGAAAGTGGTCGATACGAGTTACCTGATCGAGCAGGACACGGCATTGGCGATCATCACGGACAAGGATGCCGACGGGCTCGATGTCATCCGCCACTCGACGGCGCATTTGCTGGCCTATGCGGTCAAGGCGCTGTTCCCCGAGGCGCAGGTAACGATCGGCCCGGTGATCGAGAACGGCTTTTTCTACGACTTTTCGTACCAACGCCCGTTCACGCCGGATGACCTCGCCGCGATCGAAGCGAAGATGACCGAACTGGCGAAGAAGGACGAAAAGGTCGAGCGTCGCGTGCTGCCGCGTGATGATGCGGTGGCCTATTTCAAGGGCATCGGCGAGGCCTACAAGTCCGAGATCATTGCCAGCATCCCGGCCAATGAAGACGTGTCGCTGTACCGCGAAGGCGCCTTCGAGGACCTGTGCCGCGGCCCGCACGTGCCGAGCACCGGCAAGCTCAAGCACTTCAAGCTGATGAAGGTGGCCGGCGCTTATTGGCGAGGCGACCACCGCAACGAGATGCTGCAGCGCATCTACGGCACCGCCTGGGCGACCAAGGACGAATTGCAGCAGCACCTGCACATGCTCGAAGAGGCCGAGAAGCGCGACCATCGCAAGCTCGGCCGTGAACTCGACCTGTTCCACATTGACGAGCATGCGCCGGGGCTGGTGTTCTGGCATCCGTTGGGCTGGACGATCTGGCAGCAGGTCGAGCAGTACATGCGCGCTGTCTACCGCGACAACGGCTACCTGGAGGTCAAGGGCCCGCAGGTGCTGGAACAGGCGCTGTGGGAGAAGACCGGCCACTGGGACAAGTACCGCGAGAACATGTTCACCACTGAATCGGAAAAGCGCGAATACGCGCTGAAGCCGATGAACTGTCCGGGCCACATCCTGATCTTCAAGCAGGGCATCAAGAGTTACCGCGACCTGCCGCTGCGCTACGGTGAGTTCGGCCAGTGCCACCGCAACGAGCCTAGCGGCTCGCTGCACGGGACCATGCGCGTGCGTGGCTTCACGCAGGACGATGGCCACATCTTCTGCACCGAAGACCAGATCCTCGACGAATGCACCGCGTTCACCACGCTGCTACAGAAGGTCTATGCCGACTTCGGCTTCACCAACATCATCTACAAGGTGGCGACCCGGCCCGACAAGCGCATTGGCTCCGATGCACTGTGGGACAAGGCCGAGTTCGCGCTGATGGAAAGCCTGCGCCGTTCAGGCTGCGAATTCATCGTCACGCCAGGCGAGGGCGCGTTCTACGGCCCGAAGATCGAATACACGCTGAAAGACGCGATCGGCCGCCAGTGGCAATGCGGCACGATCCAGATCGACCCCAACATGCCGGAGCGCCTGGGCGCCGAATACGTCACCGAAGCCGGCGAGCGCGCCACGCCGATGGTGCTGCACCGGGCCATTGTCGGCAGCCTCGAGCGCTTCATCGGCATCCTGATCGAACAGCATGCCGGCGCGCTGCCGACCTGGCTGGCGCCGGTGCAAATCAGCGTGCTCAACATCTCCGAACACCAAGCCGATTACGCGCAGGAAGTGACGAAAGCGCTTCAAAAACAAGGAGTTAGAGTTAACCTCGATTTGCGGAACGAGAAAATAACCTATAAAATTCGAGAGCATTCGATGCAGAAGGTTCCATACATCCTTGTCGTGGGTGACAAGGAAAAGGCAAATGGGACCATCGCAGTGCGCGCCCGGGGAAATCAAGACCTCGGTGTCATGTCGCTGGCAGACTTTTCCGCAAAGTTGGCCGATGGCATCGTTCAAAAAGCGTGATCTCTCCTGCCGTCAGCGGGAGTTCCGAGCCCTTTGATCGACCGGCGCGTGTGCTAGTTTTTGTGTGGATTCCCCTGCCTTGGAGTCCGTTGAAAGGTCTGAACCATCGCTACTTTTGCTGATCGCCGTACCCCCAATGCCGAGCGCAAACACCGGCTCAATCGGGAGATCATGGCTACCGAAGTCCGGTTGAACGGCGTGGAAAACGAGCCCCTGGGCATCGTGAGCACCCTTGAAGCGCTGCGCATGGCAGGTGAGTTGGATGTTGATCTGGTAGAGATCGCCGCCACCGCCGAGCCGCCGGTCTGCCGCCTGATGGACTACGGCAAGTTCAAGTACCAAGAGCAAAAGCGAGCGGCGGAAGCCAAATCGAAGCAGAAGGTGATCGAGGTCAAGGAAGTCAAATTCCGGCCCGGCACCGATGAGGGTGACTACCAGATCAAGATGCGCAACCTGCGCCGCTTCATCGAGGAAGACGGCGACAAGGGCAAGGTCACCTTGCGCTATCGCGGCCGGGAAATCACCCACCAGGACATCGGCATGCGGCTGCTGGAGCGCATCCGCGACGAGTTGGCCGATGTGTCGGTGGTCGAGAACATGCCCAAGCTCGAAGGGCGTCAGATGATCATGGTGTTGGGACCGAAACGGAAGTCCTGACACCCGAAGGAATACAACGCCAAGGTTTGGTCGCCTGGGTGTTGTCAGAAGCGACTGCAGGCCTACAAGACGGTACTTGCCGTGCCGGCGCCTGCAGCAGCAACTTAAAAGGAGCAGTCATGCCCAAAATGAAGACCAAGAGCAGCGCGAAGAAGCGATTTCGCGTCCGCCCGGGTGGCACCGTGAAACGGGGCCAGGCGTTCAAGCGCCACATCCTCACCAAGAAGTCCACGAAGGTCAAACGCCACTTGCGTGGTTCGACCGCCGTGCACGAGACCGACACGGGGCGCATCAAGCAGATGATGCCCTTTGCCGGCCTGTAATTGACTGAAGGAGAAAACGCATGCCTCGCGTCAAACGTGGTGTAACCGCCCGTGCCCGTCACAAGAAGATCATCGCCCTCGCAAAGGGTTACCGCGGCCGTCGCAAGAACGTGTTTCGCATTGCCAAGCAAGCAGTCATGCGCGCCGGGCAATACGCCTACCGCGATCGACGTACCAAGAAGCGCGTGTTCCGCAATCTGTGGATCGCCCGCATCAACGCTGGCAGCCGCAGCCATGGTGTCACCTACAGCAAGTTCATGGCCGGCTTGAAGAAGCTGTCGATCGAGATCGACCGCAAGGTGCTCGCCGACATGGCTGTGAACGATCCTGCCGGTTTCGGCAGCATCGTCGAGAAGGTGAAGGCCCAACTCGCTTGACCGCTTCGATCTGTCCTCGGGCTTCGGCCTGAGGCAGCGTGGCACGCTGGCGGAGGCATCTCCGCCAGTGGCAAGTCCCTCAAGGCCGACCTCGTGTTGGCCTTTTTTGTTGCGTTTCCGTTTGAAGCCAGACCCAGCTCCGATGAACGATCTCGAACCCCTGGTGCACGATGCGCAGCGCGACTTTGCGCAGGCCACCACACCGGCCGATCTGGAAAACGCGAAGGCGCGTTACCTGGGCAAATCCGGTCGCCTCACCGATCAACTGAAAGCGTTGGCGGCGCTGTCACCTGACGACAAGAAGGCGCGCGGCGCGTTGATCAATGCCGCCAAGCAGCAGGTCGAGGCAGCGCTGAATGCGCGCCGTCAGGCGCTGGCCGATGCCGAGCTTGATGCGCAGCTGAAGTCTGAGGCGCTCGATGTGACGCTGCCCGGCCGCCAGCGTGGCACAGGTGGTCTGCACCCGGTGTCACGCACGATGGAGCGCATCGAGGCGATCTTCGCTTCGATGGGTTTCGACGTCGCCGAAGGCCCCGAAATCGAGACCGACTGGTACAGCTTCACCGCGCTGAACAACCCCGAGAACCACCCAGCGCGCTCTATGCAGGACACCTTCTACGTCGACGTAAAAGACGCCGAAGGCCGCTGGCTGAACCTGCGTCCGCACACCTCGCCAATGCAGGTGAGGTATGCCAAGGCGCACACAGCGCGCCATGCGCGCGAGATCGAACAAGGCCAGCCGATGCCCGAGATTCGCGTCATCGCGCCGGGCCGCACCTACCGCGTCGACAGTGATGCGACGCATTCGCCGATGTTCCACCAGTGCGAAGGCCTGTGGATAGGAGAGAACGTCAGCTTCAAGGACCTGAAGGTCGTCTTCACCGATTTCTTCCGCACCTTTTTCGAGACCGATGACCTGCAGCTGCGCTTCCGTCCGTCGTTCTTCCCGTTCACCGAGCCGTCGGCCGAGGTCGACATCGCTTTTGCCAGCGGCCCGTTGAAGGGGCGCTGGCTCGAAGTGGCGGGCTCGGGTCAGGTGCACCCGAACGTCGTGCGCAACTACGGGCTCGACCCCGAGCGCTACATCGGCTTCGCCTTTGGCATGGGCCCCGATCGCTTGACGATGCTGCGCTACGGTGTCAACGACCTGCGCCTGTTCTTCGACGGCGACCTGCGTTTCCTGTCGCAATTCAAGTAAGACCACATAAGAAGACCCATTCCCGAAGGTTCACGCGATGCAATTCCCCGAGTCGTGGTTGCGCGAGTTCTGCAACCCGCCCCTGAACACCACCGAGCTGGCCGATCTGTTGACGATGGCCGGCATGGAGGTCGAAGAGTTGCGCTCGGCCGCGCCGCCGTTCAATGGCGTGGTGGTCGGCCTGGTGCTGGCCGTTGAGCGCCACCCCGATGCCGATCGGCTGAACGTCTGCCAGGTCGATGTCGGTGCGGCCGCACCGCTGAACATCGTCTGCGGCGCGCCGAACGTACGCGTCGGCATCAAGGTGCCCTGCGCCATCGTCGGCGCCGAACTGCCGCCGGCCGATGAGAAGGTGAGTGCCGAGCCGTTTCGCATCAAGCTCGGCAAGCTGCGTGGCGTCGAAAGCCAGGGCATGCTGTGCTCGGCGCGTGAGCTGAAGCTGTCCGATGAACATGGCGGCTTGCTGGTGTTGGCGGCCGACGCGAAGGTAGGCGCCAGCCTCCGAGAGCACCTGCTGCTCGACGACACGCTGTTCGCGCTGAAGCTGACGCCGAACCTCGGCCATGTGTTGAGCGTGTTCGGTGTGGCACGCGAAGTTGCCGCGCTGACTGGCTCGCCGCTGCTGCAGCCGACGTTCCCGAAGGCGCGGGTCGGCTCAACTGACACGCTGAAGGTCACGGTCGAAGCCCCTGATCTGTGCGGGCGCTTCACCGGCCGCATCGTGCGCCAGGTCAACCCAAAGGCCACCACGCCTGCGTGGATGGTGGACCGCCTTGCGCGCTGCGGCCAGCGCTCGGTCAGCCCGCTGGTCGACATCTCGAACTACGTGATGTTCGAGTTCGGCCGGCCTTCCCACATCTTTGATCTCGACAAGATCCACGGCGGCCTGCAGGTGCGCTGGGGCCGGCCTGGCGAAACGCTGAAGCTGCTGAACGGCAGCACGGTGGAAGTCGATGCCAAGGTCGGCGTGATCGCTGATGACCAAGCGGTGGAGTCACTCGCCGGCATCATGGGTGGCGACGCCACCGCGGTGTCTGACGACACCCGCAACATCTACGTCGAAGCCGCGTTCTGGTGGCCCGAAGCGGTGGCCAGCCGCTCGCGCCGCTACAACTTCTCGACCGACGCCGGGCACCGTTTCGAGCGCGGCGTCGATCCGGCCACCACCGTCGAACACATCGAACGGCTGACGCAGTTGATCATCGACATCTGCGGCACCCCCGACACGGTGTGCGGCCCGATCGACGACCAGGTGCTGGCGTTGCCTGAACCGAAGCCGGTGACGCTGCGCGTCGACCGCGCGGCCAAGGTCATCGGCATGCCAGTGACGCAGGCGCAATGCGCTGGCGTGATGCAGCGGCTCGGCCTGGCGTACACCGAAGCCACCGGCGTGCTGACGGTCACACCGCCGAGTTGGCGCTTCGATTTGCAGATCGAGGAAGACCTGATCGAGGAAGTGATCCGTGTCATCGGCTTCAACACCTTGCCAAACGCCGCACCCCTTGCTCCGATCACCGCCCGCGTGCGCCCCGAATCGCAGCGCTCGCCGGATGCGGTGCGCCACTGCCTGGCCGCACTTGACTACTTCGAGACGATCAATTTCAGCTTCGTCGAAGCGCGCTGGGAACATCAACTGGCGGGCAATGCCGACCCGATCCGCGTGCTGAACCCGATCGCCAGCCCGCTGTCGGTGATGCGCTCCAGCCTGATCGGCAGCCTGGTGAATACGCTGCGCTACAACCTCGCGCGGAAGGCACCGCGCGCGCGGCTGTTCGAGATCGGCCGCGTGTTCCGCCGCGATGCGAGTGCCACCGACGGACCGCTGGGCGTGGCCGGCGTGTCCCAGCCGATGCGCGTGGCCGGCCTGGCTTATGGGCCGGTAGATAGTGCGCAGTGGGGCAGCAAGGAGCGCGTGGTCGACTTCTTCGACGTGAAGGGCGATGTGCAGGCGCTGTTTTCGCCGCGCGCCGTCAGCTTCGCGGTCTGCGAGCACCCGGCGCTGCACCCCGGCCGCAGCGCGCGCATCGAGATCGATGGCGTCGTGGTCGGCCACATTGGTGAGTTGCACCCGCGCTGGCGCCAGGCCTATGAGTTGAACAGCGCGCCGGTGGTGTTCGAGATCGAACTGGCCGCACTGCTGCACACCACCGTGCCCGCGTTCGTGCCGCTGCCCAAGCAGCAATCGGCGTGGCGCGACATCGCGGTGATGGCAGATGAAGCCGTCACGCACGAAGCGTTTATGCGGGCCATCCTCGAACGATCACCTGCCGGCTTGATACGCTCGGCGAACCTGTTCGACGTGTTCCGGCCGCCTGTCACGGCGGGCAACACGGCAGGCACTGAGCGCAGCCTCGCCGTGCGCCTGGAACTGCGGGACGATGAGGCCACGCTGACCGACGAGCGCATCGACGCTGCGGTTGCCGGGGTGCTCGAAACATTGCGCACGCGGCTCGGCGTGCGACTGCGCGGGTGATGACGATGAACGACGATTCGACGCAAGCCATGATGCTGTCCAGCCTGGACACGCCCACGCTGACCAAGGCCGAGCTGGCCGACCTGCTGTTCGAGCGCCTGGGCCTGAACAAGCGCGAATCCAAGGACATGGTCGAGGCCTTCTTCGACATCATCCAGGCCGCGCTGATCACCGGCCGCGACGTGAAGATGTCAGGCTTTGGCAACTTCAACATCCGCCGCAAGGCGCCGCGACCCGGGCGCAACCCGCGCACGGGTGAAACCATTCCGATCAAGGCGCGCAACGTGGTCACCTTCCACGCCAGTCACAAACTCAAAGAGGCCGTGCAAGGCGACACAGCGCCCGGGGACAGCGTCGAGTAGAGTCTTCTACCTTCCCCCATGTTATTGATTTGAATGGAGAATTCCCTTCCAGACATCCCCGCCAAACGCTACTTCACCATCGGTGAGGTGAGCGATCTGTGCGGCGTGAAACCTTATGTCTTGCGCTATTGGGAGCAGGAATTCACCCAGCTCAAGCCGATGAAACGGCGCGGCAACCGTCGCTACTACCAGCACCACGAGGTGCTGCTGATCCGCCGCATCCGCGGGCTGCTGTACGAGCAGGGCTTCACCATCAGCGGTGCGCGCAACCGCTTGGTCGAACCGGCCACCGGCTTGTCGTTGTTGGGCGATGCCAACCCGGTCGATGAGGGCGCTGACATCGACGCCGGCGATCTGGGCCTGGAGCAGCCGGAGGTATCGGCCGCTGCTGAGGCCGCAGCGCTGTCACCGGCTCAGGTGCGGCTGGAATTGATGTCGATCCGCGGCCTGCTGACGCTCTGATCCGCTGCTGTTCGCACCTATACTTGCAGGCTTGTCGGGGCGTAGCGCAGCCTGGTAGCGCACTTGCATGGGGTGCAAGGGGTCGCGAGTTCGAATCCCGCCGTCCCGACCATATAAATCAACGGGTTAGCTCTCACGAGGAGCTAGCCCGTTTTGCTTTGCGGGCTAAATTGCCTTCATTGCCCCCACTATTGCCCCCACAGCTTGCCGTGCTGGCACCAGAAACGACGAACTTCGCACCCCAGGCGGTTCACTCGAAAGAAGGAACGCGAAGGGGTGATGGCGCTCGGCCCATGCAGCCCTTAGCGTTGCTCCGGGTCGGGCAAGTGGCAGCCGTCCGGAAGGCGCGCCAGCCGCACACGTCGAACCGTGGCGCGATTAGCCCGGCCCGTTCATGAGGTTATGGCCTGA
>JAYVEB010000138.1:0-13499 GCA_043749095.1 Burkholderiales bacterium
CGCACGAACAGGAACACGAAGAAGCTGCCGGTGCCGGGGCCGAAAAAGCCGTCGTAGAAGCCGATCACCACGCCGATCAGGCTGGCCAGCATCGCCTGTGTGCGACCGTGATGCCTGGGCGCGTGCGTGCGCCCGAGGTCCTTGCGCAGCAGCGTGTAGACCACCACCGCCAGCAGCACGAAAGGCAAGGCCTTGCGCAGCCCGGTCGCATCGATCAGGGTCACCGACCAGGCGCCCGCGAAGCTGCCGGCGAGTGCGGCGGCAGCGGCCGGCAACAGCGCGTCCCACGGCAAGCGCACCCGCCGAGCGTATTGCAGCGTGGCCCAGGCGGTGCCCCAGACAGCGGCGCCCTTGTTGGTGCCGAACAGCGTGGCCGGGGAGGCGTTCGGGTAGGCGGCGAACAAGGCCGGCACCAGCACCAGACCACCGCCGCCGACGATCGCGTCGACGAATCCCGCGAACAGCGAGGCCAGGATCAGCAGGGCGGTGTCGAGCATCGGGAAACGAAAAAGCGCCGGGAGTACCGGCGCTTTTCGATTTTGACATGGGCCGATGGTGCGGCGCTGCCGGTGCGGTTGTCAGGCCATGCGCCTGCATCCGTTCGTGTTGTCTCCTCATCACCCCCCCCGTATCAGAAGTTCACCGTGGAGGCTGCTCCTGCGAGGTTGTGAAATCTAGGCGTGCGTCCCCAGCACCGCCCCAAGGGCTTTCCCTGGTCTGTGGCGTGGGGGCCACTGCGGGCGGCCCTGCTGCCGTTCAACTTGCCGGCAGCGACAGGGTGACCGTGGTGCCGTGACCCGGCTCGCTGGCCACCGACACCTCGCCGCCATGCAGTTCGGCAATGCGCTTGACGATCGCCAGGCCCAGGCCCCTGCCGCCTTCCGACGAGGCCGGCTCCACGCTCTGCCGGCTTTGGTAGAAGCGGTCGAACAGGTGGGCGAGGTCGGCCGCCGGAATGCCGGGTCCGCTGTCGCTGACGCTGACCTCGACGCGCCGCCGCGCGGGCTCGCGTTCGCTGCCATGGGCTGCCTGATCGATGCGCCCGCGCGCAGCCAGCGTGATGCGGCCACCAGCGGGGCAGAATTTCAGCGCGTTGTCGACCAGGTTGGCCACTGCGCGCTCGAACAGCTCGATGTCGAGCGGCGCAAAGGTCTGCAGATCGTCGGTGGCCGGTTCGGCGACCAGCGCGACGCCTTGTTTTTCTGCACGTGCCGCGAAGCGCAGGGCGATGTCATCGAGCAGCTCGGCGGCGTCGAGCAGTTCGGGGTGCAGCTTGAATTCGGGCTCGTCGAGCTGCGCCAGGTCGCCCAGCGACTGCACCAGCCGCGCCGCATTGCGGGTGTTGCGCAGGGCGACTTCAACCAGTTGCCGGTCGGCCGCTTGGTTCGGGTATCGGGCCGGGTCGGCGGCCCAGCGCGTGTCCAGCGTTTCCAGGCAGGCTGCGGTGGCGGTCAGCGGTGAGCGCAGGTCGTGCGACAGGTTGCTGACGCCTTCGCGGCGGAAGTGATCGAGGCGGCGCAGCGCCTCCCACTGCGCGCGCAACGTCATCAGCATCGCGCGAAAGCCGCTGGCCAGCTGACCGAATTCGTCGCGTGTCGAATGGAGGTCGAAGTTGTCCGGTGTGCGGGTCAGCGCGGCATCGGCGGTACCTGCCGTCAGGCCCTCGCGCTCGACCGCCGCCACGGCCTCGGTCAGCCGGCGCAGCGGGCGGGTCACGGCGGCGGTGATCCAGGCCGTGAGCAGCGTCGCCAGCACCACCACTGCGACGATGGACGCCAGCGCAGGCCGGGCGAAGGTGCTGCGAAAGGCCTGGGCGCGGCCTTCGGAGACCGCGGGCGGCTGGCACACCAGATACAGGTAGCCGGCCACCGGCTGATCGGGGCGGATCACGGTGTTGGTCAGCGGCAGCGCGGCGATGATGGCGCCGCTGTCGGTGCCGGGGCGCTCGGGGTCGTCGCCCATCACGTAGGGCATCGGCGTCGGCCCCATCGCCGTCATCAGCGGTTGCATCTTCACCCGGTAGCTCGATGGCAATGACATCGAACTGGTCGACACGATGACCGAGCCGTCGGCGCGCAGCAGGTAGAGCTGACTGTCGGGCTCGAAGAACAGCAGGCTGCGCAGGAAGACAGTGAACTCTTCCGGGTGCCGCTGCTGCATGTCGAGCATGCCGTTGTAGGTGGTGCCGACGCGTTTCAGGAACGCATTGGCACGGTGGTAGGTGGTCTCGTGCTCGAAGCGCTGGAAGGCGAACAGCACGGTGGCGATGACGCCCAGCGCCGTCAATGCGCCGGTCACGAATATCGTCAGCGCGATCTTGAAGCGGACGCTCATGCCGAGCGGGCGGGCCACCCTGCAGTCAGCGTCATGGCGGCGCCTCGCGCATCTTGTAGCCAGCGCCGCGTACCGTCAGGATCAGCTGCGGGCGCATCGGGTCGACTTCCAGCTTGGCGCGCAGGCGGTTGATGTGCGTGGTCACCGTGTGCTCGTAGCCGTCGTGGGTGTAGCCCCACACCGCGCCCAGCAACTGGCCGCGCGAGAACACATGGCCCGGGTGCTGGGCGAAGTGCAGCAGCAGGTCGAATTCGAGGGCGGTGAAGTCGAGCAGTTGCAGACGAAAGCGCACCTGGCGCTTGACCGGCAGGATTTCAAGGTCACCGTTGCGCAGCGTGCTGGCGCTGGCCTGCCCGGCCGCACCGACCCCGGACTGTGCTGCGCGCAGCATCTCGGCGCGCCGCAGCAACGCCTTCACACGTGCCAGCAGCTCGGCCAGCGAGAACGGCTTGGTCAGGTAGTCGTCGGCGCCGAGTTCGAGGCCGAGCACACGGTCGAGCTCGGTCGATTTCGCGGTCAGCATCAGGATCGGTGTGCTGCGCCCGCGGGCGCGCAGTGCCTTGCAGACCTCCAGGCCGTCCATGCCCGGCATCATCAGATCGAGGATCAGCAGGTCGCTGGCCTGCTCGTTCTGGCTGGCCAGCGCCGCCAGGCCATCGGCCACCGCCGTCACCTCGTGGCCCGCCTGCCGCAGGTTCATCACCAGCAGGTCGCGGATGTCAGTCTGGTCTTCGGCGACGAGGATCTGGGCGGGCATGGGCGAATTGTCGCGCGACACCCTCGCTTATTACCTGGCGCATGGCCTGGGGCTCTGTTGATGCAAATGTTAGGTGGCTGTGAGGTTCGGCGAGGAAGGCGCGAGGTGCGATCGCCACAGTCATGCTATCGACCCCACCGATCCGGAGCCCACCATGCAGACCGCCCTCGTCACCACGACCGCTTCTTTTGCCACCCTTCCAATTGATCCGGCTGCGTACACCGCGACCCCGGTGGCCTGGGCTGACCTGGTCGCCCACCGCAGCCACCTGGTGCGCTTCGCGCAGCGCAAGCTGCACGACCCGATGCTGGCCGAAGACGTGGTGCACGACGTGTTCGAAGCGGTGTTGTCCGGCCGGGCGCTGTTCGCCGGCCGCTCGGCGCTGCGCTCGTGGCTGACTGGCATCCTGAAGCACAAGATCGTCGACCTGGTGCGCCAGCGCGCCGCTTATGACAGCCTCGACGACAGCGACTGCACCGGTGACGACGGCGAAAGCCAGGCGCACGGCGCGATGGCCTTCGAGTGCCCGCAGCCGCGCCCCGACGAACTCGCTGAGCAGCGCGAATTCCTGGCCCACACGCTGGCGCGCATCGACGCACTGCCAGCCGGCCTGCGCGATGTGATGCACCTGCGGGTGCTGCAGGACCAGCCGACCGACATCGTCTGCCGCACGCTGGCTATCAGCGAGGACAACCTGTTTGTGCGGCTGCACCGCGCGCGCAAGCAACTTCTCTCGTGAGCCGCGGCGCGCTCAGTCGCGCTGGACGTCTTCCGCAATCCACTGCGCCGCGCGCTCGGCAATCATCAGCGTCGGTGCCGCGGTGTTGCCGCTCGTGATCGTCGGCATCACGCTCGCATCGGCGATGCGCAGGCCGGCGATGCCGTGCACCCGCAGTCGGGCATCGACCACCGCCTGCGGGTCGCTCGCCGGGCCCATCTTGGCGGTGCCCACCGGGTGAAAGATCGTGGTGCCGATCTCGCCCGCCAGCCGGCTCAGTTCCTCATCCGTCTGGTACTGCACTCCTGGTTTGACCTCGCGTGGCCGGTAGGCCGCGAGCGCCTGTTGCGCGGCGATGCGTCGCGTCACGCGCAAGGCATCGGCGGCCACCTGGCGGTCTTGCGCCGTGCTCAGGTAGTTCGGCGCAATGCGCGGCACATCGGTCGATTGCGCGCTGCGCAGCCGCACCGTGCCGCGGCTGGTCGGGTTCAGATGACACACGCTGGCGGTCAATGCGTCGAAGGTGTGCAGCGGCTCGCCGAAGGCATCGAGCGACAGCGGCTGCACGTGGTATTCCAGGTTGGCGTGCGGCTGGTGCGCATCGCTGCGGGTGAAGGCGCCGAGTTGCGAGGGTGCCATGCTCAGCGGCCCGGAGCGCCGTAGCGCGTACTCGATCGCCATCTGTGCCTGGCCCCACAGCGAGCGCGAGCGGGTGTTCAGGGTCGCCAGGCCCTCGACCGCATAGACCGATCGCAGCTGCAAGTGGTCCTGCAGGTTCTCGCCGACGCCCGGCAGGTCGTGCAGCGAGGTGATGCCGATGGCCTGCAGCGCTGCTGCCGCCCCGATGCCTGACAGCTGCAGCAGCTGCGGCGTACCGACCGCGCCGGTGCACAGGATCACCTCGCGGGCTGCGAGAACCTGGATCGGCGCGCCCCGGTTCGCATCGCCCTGGCTGCCGCGCGGCAGCACCTCGACGCCGATGGCGCGCGGCGGGCCTGCCGTGGCTCGGCCGTCAGCGCTGCGGTCCAGCAGCACCCGCGAAATGTGCGCACCGGTCCAGATCTGCAGGTTGTCACGGTCCATCACCGGGCGCAGAAATCCTTTGGCAGTGTTCCAGCGCAGGCCTTTGCGCTGGTTGACCTCGAAGTAGCCGACACCTTCGTTGTTGCCGCGGTTGAAGTCGTCGGTGGCCGGAATGCCGGCCTGGCGCGCGGCCTCGGCGAATGCATCAAGCAGGGGCCAGCGCAGGCGCTGCCGCTCGACACGCCATTCGCCGCCCGAACGTTCGCCTTTTTCATCCCAACCCGGCGCTGCATGGAATGCATCGGCGCCCCGGTGGAAATCCTCGTGCTTCAGGAAATGCGGCAGGCACTCTGCCCAGCTCCAGCCGGGGTTCGCTCCGAACCCGTCGCCGACGCCCCAGGCGTCGTAATCGCGTGCCTGGCCGCGCATGTAGATCATGCCGTTGATGCTGCTGCAGCCGCCCAGCACCCTGCCCCGTGGGTAGCGCAGCGTCCGCCCGCCCAGCCCCGGCTCGGCTTCGGTGTGAAACATCCAGTCGGTGCGCGGGTTGCCGATGCAGCGCAGGTAGCCCACCGGGATGTGGATCCAGGCGTAATCGTCCTTGCCGCCGGCTTCGATCAACAGCACGCGCTTCGTCGGGTCGGCGCTGAGACGGTTCGCCAGCAGGCAGCCGGCGGTACCGGCGCCGCAGACGATGTAGTCGTAAATGGGGCAGCTCATCAGGGTTTTACCGAACTGGCGCCGCAGCGCTGAAACCAATATGGAGGAGGGGGCTTGGAAACATCACGCGGAGCGATACCTGCAAAAACAACACTTTGTTGCGCGCGATTTTGAGAAGCCTTTGCGCAATATCGGCCAACTCACCCATAATGAAAATTCTGTGTTGAGTAGCAGCGCCTTTGCTTGAATGGGTCAGGATAGGTTGAAGCTACACAGTTATTCTGTGTTTTCTGTAAAGAAAGGCGCTCGCAATGGGCAACAAACTCTACGTCGGTAACCTGTCGTACAACGTACGAGACGACGATCTCCAGCAAACATTCGCTCAATTCGGCACGGTGTCGTCGGCGAAGGTCATGATGGACCGGGAAACCGGCCGCTCCAAGGGTTTTGGATTCGTGGAGATGGGCTCCGACGCCGAAGCCCTGTCGGCCATCAATGGCATGAACGGCCAGCAAATGGACGGTCGTGCCTTGGTCGTCAATGAAGCCCGTCCACGCGAAGAGCGTCCGGGTGGCTTCGGGGGCGGCGGTGGTCGTTCCGGTGGTGGCGGTGGTGGCGGCTACGGTGGTGGTGGCGGCGGATTCGGTGGCGGCGGTGGCGCAGGCCGCTCCGGTGGTGGCGGCGGCTACGGCGGTGGTGGCGGTGGTCGCTCCGGCGGCGGTGGTGGCTACGGCGGTGGCGGCGGTGGTCGCTCCGGCGCTGGCGGCGGCTACGGTGGCGCTGGCGGCGGAAACCGCGGCGGGTACTGAGTCCTTGCCCAGACGTTGAAAGATTGAACGATCAGAACGGCTGCACTGCAAAGTGCAGCCGTTTTGCATTCAAGGCTCGTCGCGTCGGTGGCGTTGCTTGCGAGGCTGCTCAGCCACGGCGCGGTCGAATACTGCGTTGGGAAGCAGCCTCAACAGCTTCGCCACGATGCCCATCTGCCAGGGAATCACCGGGTGGGAAGTGCCTTTCTCGATGGCGCAAAAAGCCTTTTGCGCAAACGCTTCGGGGCGCATCAGGAAGGGCATCGGATACCGGTTGTCGCGTGTCAATGGGGTGGCTACATACCCCGGGCTGAGCGTCACCACTTTCACCCCGAACGGTCGGCACTCGCCACGCAGACTTTCGCAGTAACTGATCACGGCGGCCTTGCTCGAGCAGTAGGCGCCGTGACCCGGTAGGCCGCGCGCTCCGGCCACGCTCGCCACGCCTACCAGCACGCCGCGCCGGCGGTCGCACATGCCGCGCACGAAAGGTTGAAACGTGGCGGCCAAGCCGATCACGTTGGTGTCGAACGTCGTGCGCAGGACCTCCAGGTCCTCGTACTCAGCGCTGTCGATACCGATGCTGATGCCGGCATTGGCGATCACCACGTCGGGCAGGCCTTGTGCGGCGATGCACGCGCGTGCGGCGCCGGTGATGCTGTCGATGTCGCGCACGTCGGCGGCGTACACCGCGCACTGCGTGGGGCCGCCACCATGTTCGAGCGCCCACGCGGTGAGTTCGGCGCTGCGCCGCGCCACCAGCGCCAGCCGGTAACCCGCGTGCAGGAAGCGAACCGCCAGCGCTTGTCCGATGCCGCTGGACGCGCCGGTGATGAAAACGAGCGGTGCGCTCACGCCGCAGTCCATCTCTGAAGCGACACCGGACACGGTTCAGCGTCAGTGTGAAGTCAACGCCGCTGTCCGCTCGGACCGAAGGTCGCCTTCACGCTGCCCTTGAACTGCGCGACGCGGCTCAGGTTGTCGTAAATCATCGAGGCACCTTGGATCTGCACCGCGCCGCGCGTGATCGTCACCGGAAGATGTGATTTCATCTGCTCCGTCTGCAAGAACGCATGCAGGAACTCGCTCCTGAAGTCGATCGCCTCCAGTGTCTTGTCGCCGACCTGCGAAGCCTCGCGCACCACATGGGCATGGCCATTCAACTGCACCTCCGACCCATCGCCGTTGGAGATCGCCTTTTGCGCTGTTGCCACGGTCACGCCCGAATCAGGCCCGACCGAGCGGATGCGTGCGTGATCGACTTCCAGGGTGTCGGTGTCGGGGTAGTGGCGCGCCTCGTCGCCTTCGATCTGCAGGCGCAGGCTGCCGTCGGCGGCGAAGCGTTGCACCGTGAAATTGCGCATCGTGTAGTCCGGGATGTGACGCAACGCTGCCGCAGGCTTGGCGCCCTGGAACACCGGGGTGTTCTTGACTAGCCACCAGGTTGCCAGCGCGACCAATGCCATCAGGATCAATGGCAGATACGCCGACAGGGAAGTCAGCGCGCGCTGGTACCACGGCAGCATGTAGCGCCGTACCACTGGCTCGGTCGCGGCCACCAGGGTCGGTTCACTCGCCGAGATCAAAGGGTGCGCCCCAGGTCCGGCGCCACGGCGGCGCGGGCGACGCTCATGGTGTGCCGTCAAGCGTGGTCAGGTGCCCGCGCAGGAGCGCGGCGTAACGGCCAGTCGCCATCAGCAGCAGGTCACAGCATTCACGCGCCGCACCGCTGCCACCGCTCGCCTGCGTGATGTGGTGGGCGATCGCCTTGACTTCCGCGTGGGCGTTCGACGGTGCACAGGCGAAGGCCGCGTGCGTCATCAGCGGCAGGTCGGGCCAGTCATCGCCCATGGCGGCCATCGCGTCCCAGTCGAGCTGCAGGGTGTGCATCAGCGTGTCGGCGGCGGCCAGCTTGTCGTGCACGCCGTAGAACGCGTGCACGATCCCGAGGTCGGCGACGCGGCGGCGCACGGCAGGTGAGTCGCGTCCGGTGATCACCACCGGTGTGATGCCGCCTTGCGCGAGCAGCTTCAGGCCGTGGCCGTCGAGCGAGTTGAAGGCCTTGAAATCCTCACCGCGCTCGCCGATGTAGAGGCCGCCGTCGGTGAGCACGCCGTCCACGTCGAAGATGGCCGCGCGGATGCTTTGCGCGGCCAGCAACAACTCGGGCGGAAACGACAACACCGGGTTTAGTGGGCGTGGTGTGTGCATGACCATCAGATGACCTTGGCGCGCATCAACTGGTTGAGGTTCAACGCACCGACCAGGCGCTGCGATGCATCGACGACCAGCACGCTGGTGACGCGGTGCTGCTCCATCAGTCCGGCCGCATCGACTGCCAGCGCGTCGTCGCGGATCACTTTCGGATGGCTGCGCATGACCTCGCGGGCGAGCAGCGGGCGCAGGTCCTGACCGCGCTCGATCAGCCGGCGCAGGTCGCCGTCGGTGAAGATGCCCAGCACTTGCTGCCGCGCATCGACCACCGTGGTGAAACCCAGCCCCTTGTCGCTCATCACGCGCAGCAACTCGCCGAAGCCGGTGTCGGGTGCGACGCTGGGCACGCCGTCGCCGGACACCATCAGGTCGCGCACATGCATCAGCAGCTTGCGCCCCAGGCTGCCGCCGGGGTGGGAACGCGCAAAGTCGGCTTCACGGAAACCGCGTGCATCGAGCAGCGCGACGGCGAGTGCATCGCCCAGGGCCATCTGCGCGGTGGTGCTGGCGGTAGGCGCCAGGTTCAGCGGACAGGCCTCCTGATCGACGCCGCAGTCCAGTGCGATGTCGGCATTGCGCGCCAGTGCGGATTCGGTGCGCCCGGTCATGCTGACCAGGGTCACGTCCAGGCGCTTCAGCGCGGGCAGCAGCGCGGCGATCTCGTCGCTTTCACCCGAGTTGGAAATCGCCAGCACCACATCGCCCTGGGTGACCATGCCGAGGTCGCCGTGGCTCGCTTCGGCGGGGTGCACGAACATGGCCGGCGTGCCGGTCGAGGCCAGCGTGGCCGCAATCTTGCGGCCAACATGCCCGCTCTTGCCCATGCCCATCACCACCACACGCCCGGTGCAGCGCAGCATGGCCTCGACCGCACGGGTGAAGTTCGCACCCTGGCGCGGCTTCAAGCCGAGCAAGGCGCGCGCTTCGATGTCGAAGGTCTCGCGCGCCAGGTGCAAGGCCCGCTGGGCATCGAAGGCGATAGGCGTCGCGGTGAGGGTGTCGGGCACAGTGCGGGAAGGGGTGTCTATTAGGATCGAACCACGAGGTGTGCTGCATTCTAGGCATGTGCCCTGCATGCGGCTTGCCGCGTTCCTCCGCCCGAACGGCTGTTCCATGATCGCCCAGCGCCCACCTCGAATCGATGGCCTCCACCCTTGAGCTGACCCTGCTCTACCTGGTCGCGGCCGTCGCCGGGGTGGTGCTGTGCCGGCTCGCCAGGCTGCCACCGATGCTGGGCTATCTGGCGGTCGGCGTGGTCATCGGCCCGAATGCAATGGCGCTGGCCAAGGACTCGGCCGGTGTGCGCTACCTGGCCGAGTTCGGCGTCGTGTTCCTGATGTTCGTCATCGGGCTCGAATTCAACCTGCCGAAGTTGAAGAGCATGCGCAAGCTGGTCTTCGGCCTCGGGCTGGCGCAAGTGCTGCTGACCATCGTCGGCACCGTGGCCGGCAACTTCGTGCTCGCCTGGGCGTTTGCCCACACCTCGCAACCTTGGCAGCTGTCGTGGCGCGGCGCGGTGGTGCTGGCCTCGGCGATGGCGATGTCGAGCACCGCCATCGTCGTCAAGATGATGGCCGACCGGCTGGAGCTGGAAAGCGAGCATGGTCGCCGCGTGATCGGCGTGCTGCTGTTCCAGGATTTGGCCGTGGTGCCCCTGCTGGTGCTGATTCCGGCGCTCGATGACAGCGGCCGCACCATGGCGGTGGCTCTCGGCTGGGCCGCGCTGAAGGCCACCGTGCTGCTCGGCGTGCTGCTGGTTGGCGGACAGAAGGTGATGCGCTGGTGGTTGACACTGGTCGCGCGGCGCAAGAGCGAAGAGCTGTTCGTGCTGAACCTGCTGCTGGTGACGCTCGGGCTGGCGTGGCTGACCGAACACGCCGGCCTGTCGCTGGCGCTGGGGGCGTTCGTTGCCGGCATGCTGATCGCCGAGACCGAATACAAGCATCAGGTCGAGACCGACATCCGTCCATTCCACGACGTGCTGCTCGGGCTGTTCTTCATCACCATTGGCATGAAGCTCGACTGGCGCCCGGTACTGGATCAGTGGCTGCTGGTGCTGCTGCTGTCGATGCTGCCGGTGCTCGTCAAGTTCGCCCTGGTGACGCTGCTGGCGCGGGTGTTCGGCACACCCTCGGGCGTCGCCTTGCGCACCGGCCTGTACTTGGCGCAAGCCGGCGAGTTTGGTTTCGTGCTGCTGACCCTCGGCGCGCAGCAGCACCTGATCGATCACCAGTGGATCAGCCCGGTGCTGGCCAGCATGGTGCTCAGCATGCTGGCGTCGCCGTTCCTGATCAACTACAGCGACCGCATCGTGATGCGCCTGAGCGCCAGCGACTGGCTGATGCAGTCGGTAGCGATGACCAGCATCGCCAAACGTGCGATCAACACCGAGGCCCACGTCATCATCGCGGGTTATGGCCGCAGCGGGCAGAACCTGGCACGCATTCTTGATGCCGAACACATTCCGTACATGGCGCTCGACCTCGACCCCGATCGCGTGCGGCAGGCCGCCGCCGCCGGGCAGAGCGTGGTGTTCGGCGACGCCGCGCGGCTGCAAAGCCTGATGGCCGCCGGGCTGGCGCGCGCCAACGCGGTGGTTGTCAGTTACCACGACACGCCGTCGGCTATGAAGATCCTGCGCCTGGTGCAGGAGCACGCGCCCAAGGTGCCGGTGATCGTGCGCACCATCGACGACAGCGACCTCGAAAAGCTGCAGGCCGCTGGCGCGACCGAAGTCGTGCCCGAAGCGATCGAAGGTTCGCTGATGCTGGCCAGCCATGCGCTGGCGCTGGTCGGCGTGCCGATGCACCGCGTGATCCGCGTCGTGCAGGATCAGCGCGATGCGCGCTACGGCCTGCTTCGCGGTTATTTCCACGGAGCCGACGACGACACCCATGATGAACTCGGCAACATGCGTCTGCACAGCGTCACGCTGACAGCCGTGTGCGGCTGCATCGGTCAGACGCTGGCCGATCAGGCGCTGCACGCAGTGGGCGTGTCGGTGGCCTCGGTGCGGCGCGCCTCCGGCGCCGTCACGCGCCCCGACGACCATCTGGTTCTCTCGGTGGGCGACACGTTGGTGTTGTCCGGCCTGCCCGAGCCGCTCGCGCGGGCTGAAGACAAGCTGTTGTCGAACGGCTGAGCGCAGACGAGGTCGCCGCGGCGAGTGGGCCAAGCAGGTCGATTGAACCGACAATTGGCGGCTGCCCTTCTCACGCTGTCATGCTGCGCCTCACTGAACTCCGACTGCCGCTGGACCACGCTGCCGATGCCGTGCGTGCAGCGATCCTGGCGCGGTTCGGCGTCGACGATGCCGGGTTGATCGAGTTCACGGTCTTCAAGCGCAGCCACGACGCAAGGAAAAAGAGCGCGATCGTGCTGATCTACACGATCGACTGCCAGGTCGCCGACGAGGCAGCGGTGCTGCTGCGCCATGCCGGTGACCCGCACATCAAGCCGTCGCCGGACACCCGCTACCGCTTCGTGGGTCACGCGCCTGCCGACTGGCGAGCCGTCGAGCGGCCGCGCCCCCTTGTCATTGGCTTTGGCCCCTGCGGCCTGTTCGCTGCGCTGCTGCTGGCGCAGATGGGGTTGCGACCGATCGTGTTGGAGCGCGGTAAGGAGGTGCGCGAGCGCACCAAGGACACCTGGGCGCTGTGGCGCCAGGGCGTGCTGAACCCCGAGTCGAATGTGCAGTTCGGCGAAGGCGGCGCGGGCACGTTCAGCGATGGCAAGCTGTGGAGCCAGATCAGCGATCAGCGCCACCTGACGCGCAAGGTGCTGACGGAGTTCGTGCGGGCCGGTGCGCCGGAAGAGATCCTCTATGTCGCCAAGCCGCACATCGGCACGTTCCGGCTGGTTGGGGTGGTCGAGAAGATGCGCGCGCAGATCGAGTCGCTGGGCGGTGAGATTCGCTTCCAGCAGCGCGTCATCGATGTGCGAATCGAAACGGACTCCGAGGGCGCCAGAGCCATCCGCGGCGTGACGCTGGAGTCTGGCGAGCAGATCGATGCTGACCATGTGGTGATCGCGCTCGGGCACAGCGCGCGCGACACCTTCACGATGCTGCACGAGCGCGGCGTTTTCATGGAGGCCAAGCCGTTCTCGATCGGCTTTCGCATCGAACATCCGCAAGGTGTGATCGACCGTGCGCGCTTCGGGCCGGGGGCGGGGCACCCGACCCTGGGCGCCGCCGACTACAAGCTGGTGCATCACGCCCGCAATGGCCGATCCGTCTACAGCTTCTGCATGTGTCCCGGTGGCACGGTGGTCGCCGCGACCTCGGAGGTGAACCGCGTCGTCACCAACGGCATGAGCCAGTACTCGCGCAACGAACGCAACGCCAATGCCGGCATCGTGGTCGGCATTTCGCCGCAGGACTACCGACAGGACGGCAAGCGTGAAGGGCCGGTCAATCCGCTCGACGGCATGGCGTTCCAGCGCCATTGGGAATCGCGTGCGTTTGAACTCGGTGGTGGCAACTACAAGGCGCCGGGGCAGTTGGTCGGTGATTTCCTGCGCGGCCAGGCATCGAGCACGCTCGGTGGTGTCGAGCCCTCGTACAAGCCGGGGGTGCGCTTGACCGACTTGGGTCGACCTGACTCCTGCAGCTTGCCGATGTACGCGATCGAAGCCATCCGTGAGGCTCTGCCGGCCTTCGATCGGCAGATCAGGGGCTTCCTGATGACCGATGCGGTGCTGACAGGCGTGGAGACGCGGACCTCGTCACCGCTGCGCATCACACGCGGCCGCGACCATCAAAGTCTGAATGTGCGCGGGCTGTACCCAGCGGGTGAAGGCGCGGGCTATGCCGGCGGCATCATGTCGGCCGGAGTCGATGGGATCGAAGTCGCCGAATCGGTGGCAAAAGCCTTGCTGCATCTCTGAAACCTGTGCTACAGTCGAGGGCTTCGCTGCTAGTGGGCGGGGCGGTAGGAAGCTGGTTGTTGTAGCGGGTTAATTACTTGCTGCCAATTGACTGAGA
>JAYVEB010000139.1:0-4241 GCA_043749095.1 Burkholderiales bacterium
CCGCATGCACCCACATCCAGCCCGAAGAGGCTGCGTCGTTGCCATACCAGCCAAAACGCTCGCCGAGCGCGTGGCGGTACAGCGGCTCGGCGCGCCCACGACGCCACAGCTTCAGCAGATAAACCGGTGCGGCCAGCCACAGCAGCGCGGCGTAGGCGATGCGCGCCAGGTGCTGCACGGCGGTCAGCGGGCAGCCACGGGGCGGGCCGCTAGTGCAGTGTTTCGCACTGAGCGGCGCTGATCAGTGCGAAACACTGCACCAGGGTCAGTGCGCCGCCTTGGCGATCTGGGCGTCGGGCTTCACCGCCAGCAGTGCGGCCATGAAGGCGGCTTCGATGCGGTGCAACGCTTTTTCGGTGTGGCCTTCGAAGCGCATCACCAGCACCGGCGTGGTGTTGGAAGAACGGATGAGGCCGAAGCCGTTCTTGTATTCAGCCCGCAGCCCGTCGATGGTGATGACTTCCAGCGCGCCGGGGAACTTCGCCGTTTCCAGCAGCTTTTGCACCAGCAGCTTGGGCTCGCCTTCGGCGCAGGGGACGTTCAGCTCCGGCGTGTTGAAGCTGGTCGGTAATGCATTCAACACGCGACTGGGGTCCTTGCTGCGGCTCAGGATTTCGAGCAGCCGCGCCGCGGTGTAGGTGGCGTCGTCGAAGCCGTACCAGCGCTCGCCGAAGAAGATGTGGCCGCTCATCTCGCCGGCCAGCGGTGCCTTCACCTGCTTCATCATCGCCTTGACCAGCGAGTGGCCGGTCTTCCACATCAGCGGCTTGCCGCCGGCCTTGCGGATCACCGGCGCCAGGCGCTGCGTGCACTTCACATCGAAGATGATGGTGGCGCCGGCGTTGCGGCTGAGCACGTCTTTCGCGAACAGCATCAGCTGGCGGTCGGGGTAGATGATGTTGCCGTCTTTCGTCACCACGCCCAGACGATCACCGTCGCCGTCGAAGGCCAGGCCGATCTCGGCATCGGTGGTCTGCACGGTGCGGATCAGGTCGGCCAGGTTCTCGGGCTTGCTCGGGTCCGGGTGGTGGTTGGGGAAGTCGCCATCGACCTTCGAGTACAGCTCGGTCACCTCGCAGCCCAGCGCACGGAGGATGCCCGGAGCCGACGCGCCCGGGATGCCATTGCCCGAGTCGACGACGATCTTCATCGGGCGCTTCAGCTTGGCGTCGCCAGTGATGCGTGCGCTGTACTCGGGCACGATGTCCATCGTCGCCGAGCGGCCGGCCTTGACCACATAGTCTTCGGCTTCCATGCGCACGCGCAGGCCCTGGATCTCGTCGCCATAAATGGCGCGGCCGGCCAGCACCATCTTGAAGCCGTTGTACTCCTTCGGGTTGTGACTTCCGGTGACCATGATCCCACTGTGGCAGCCGCGGCGCCCGCGCGTGGCGGCCACGTAGTACAGCATCGGCGTGGTGACGGCGCCCAGGTCGACGACGTCGAGCCCTGTGGACGCCAGCCCGCGGATCAACGCCGCCGCCAGGCCCGGGCCGGACAGACGCCCATCGCGGCCCACGGCCACCGCCCGCTCGCCAGCCTTGACGGCCTCGCTGCCGAAGGCGCGGCCGAGGTGTTCGGCGAAGGCCTCATCGACCGCCTTGCCGACGATGCCACGGATGTCGTAAGCCTTGAAATTGGACGCGGTGACTTTCATGGAGGGCGGGCCTTTCTGGGTTGCGGCGGATTGTAGGAGTGCGGGTTTTCAACTCAGCTACGCCGCGCAGCGCGGCCCGAATCACCTGCGCGGGTCTGATCTGGAATCACCCCCGCGGGTGGTGGGCCGCATGCAGCGTCTTCAGGCGCTCGCGGGCGACGTGGGTGTAGATCGTCGTCGTCGAGATGTCGGTATGCCCTAGCAACATCTGCACCGCCCGCAGGTCGGCGCCGTGGTTCAGCAGGTGGGTCGCGAAGGCATGTCGCAGCGTGTGCGGCGACAGCGGCACATGCACCCCGCCGCGCAGCGCATGCTGCTTGATCAGCCGCCAGAACATCTGCCGCGTCATTGGTCCGCCGCGCGCGGTCACGAACAGCGCGTCGCTCACTTGCTTTTTCAATATGTCGGCCCGCGCCGCTTCCAGATAGCGCACCAGCCACACCCGCGCCTCCTCGCCAAACGGCACCAGCCGCTCCTTCGCACCTTTGCCAGTGATGCGCAAGGCGCCATCGACCAGGCCCAGGTGCACCGTCTTCAGCGTGACCAGCTCGGTGACGCGCAGCCCGCTGGCGTACATCAGCTCCAGCATCGTGCGGTCGCGCAGACCGAGCGGCGTGCTCACATCGGGCGCGGCCAGCAGCGCCTCGACTTGCGCTTCGCTGAGCACCTTCGGTATGTTCCGCGTGTGCTTTGCGGCCAGCAGCTTCAGCGTCGGGTCGGCGGTGATCAGGTGTTCGCGCAGCGCCCAGCGGAAGTAGCGCTTGAACACCGTCAGCCGGCGGTTCGTGCTGCTGGCCTTGCTGCCGGCGTGGCGCGTCACCGCATAGTCGCGCAGATGCAGTTCGGTGCTGGCATTGAGCGCTGCGGCCGGCGCGCCGGCAAGCCAGTGCGCGTACAGCGTCAGGTCGCGCCGGTAGGCGGCCAGCGTGTTGGCCGACAGACCGTCCTCGATCCACAGCGCATCGATGAAGCTGTCGATCGCGGCGGCGCTGTCGTGTCGCGGGCTCATGCACTCATTCTCGCTGGCACACTCGCTTGATATGTCCAACGCCCTCGTGCTGGTGCCCGATCTGCTGTTGATCGTGGTCGGATTCCTGCTGTGCCGCCATACGCTGCTGAACCGAACGGTGTGGGATGCGGTCGAGCGCCTGACCTATCACCTGTTGTTTCCGGTGCTGCTGTTCGTGTCGATCACGAAGAGCCCGCTGCATCCGGCGCAAACAGCCAGCTTGGCGGCGGTGGGTGTGGGCACGCTACTGTGCGGCGTCGCATTGGCCTATGCGCTGAAGCTGTGGCCGGGCGTCGATGCGCGGCTGCATGCCTCGGGTGCGCAAACGGCCTTTCGCTTCAACTCCTTCATCGCGCTGGCGGTGGCCGAACGTCTCGGCGGTGCCGAGGCGCTGACCTCGATGGCGCTGCTGATTGCACTCGGCGTGCCGATCGGCAATGTCGGTGCGGTGTGGCCGCTGGCGCGCCACGGCGGGCACCACTACAGCCGCGAGCTGCTGCGCAATCCGCTGATCGTGGGCACGCTGGCCGGCCTGCTATTCAATGTCGCTCAGCTGCACCTGCCCGATGTCGTCGGCACCACATTGCACCGGATGGGCCTGGCGGCGATCCCGCTGGGCCTGATGGCAGTCGGTGCGGGCCTGAAGCTCGGTGGCCTGAAAGCCTCGCCGAAACTGGCGGCCGCGCTGATGGCGATACGCCACGGTGTGCTGCCGTTGATCGCGCTGGGGCTGTCGTCGTTGCTGACGCTGACACCCACGCAGCATGCGGTTGTGCTGGCTTTTGCCGCCTTGCCCACCGCCTCCAGCGCCTACGTGCTGGCGGTGCGGATGGGCGGGCACGGCGCGTTCGTCGCCGGGCTGGTGACGCTGTCGACGCTGCTCGGGATGGTCAGCGTGCCGCTCTGGCTGGCGATCGGCGCAGGGCCCTGACTTGATTTAAGGGGCGAGCGCCCACTCGATGTGCTCGCGCACCAGCTCGCTGGCGTCATCTCGTGCGGCCACCAGAGCGGCCCGCAGCGCAGATTCCAGTGCGGCGTCGGGTGCCGAGCGCAGCGCGTTGCCCATCGCCACCGCCAGGTTGCGACGCCAGCGCTCGTGGCCGATGCGACGGATCGGGCTGCCTTCGGTGTGGCGCAGGAATTCGGCCTCGTTCCATGTCCACAGCTCCAGCAGCGTTGGGTCGGCCAGCACAGGGCGAACCTCGAAATCGGGCAGCGGGCTGCGCTGCGCGTACTTGTTCCACGGGCACGCCAGCTGACAGTCGTCGCAGCCGTAGATGCGGTTGCCCATCGGCTCGCGGAACTCGATCGGGATCGGGCCGGCATGTTCGATCGTCAGGTAGCTGATGCAGCGCCGCGCATCGAGCCGGTACGGCGCGACGATGGCCTGCGTCGGGCAGATGTCGATGCAGGCGCTGCAGCTGCCGCAGTGCGCCGCCACCGGATCGGTCACCGGCAGCGGCAGGTCGAGGCAGATCTCGCCGAGGAAGAACATCGAGCCCGCATCGCGGTGCAGCGCCAGCGTGTGCTTGCCGCGCCAGCCCGGGCCGCTGCGGGTGGCGAGCTCCACCTCGA
>JAYVEB010000140.1:0-4239 GCA_043749095.1 Burkholderiales bacterium
GGTTACATCCGAGGCAACAGCGTCGCTGCGTACTGACGGCCCCTTCGGGGCCACAAGGCGACGGGCAATCCGCCGACCGGTCAGGACTCCGGCATCAGCAGCCTAGCTTGACCGCCGGCACCGGCCGGCCGCTGTCGGCATCGAACACCACCAGATGGACCTGCCTGGGGCGGGTGCCTCCGGGCGCGGGCAGCGGGCTGAAGTTCAGTGTCTTCGTGCCGCCGGCGGTGGCCCAGGGCGCCACCGGGCGGTACTCGCGCACCACGAAATCGTGCGTCAGTGTCGAGCCGCCGTTCTCGCCGCGTTTCACCTCCGACACCAGCGCGTTCGCGGTCACCGCCCAATAGGCCCCGACCCTCGCCCTGGCACCGGCCACCGCCTGCACAACCGCGGTGTAGCGATCGCCGTCACGGCTGAGCTGCACCTGCACCGGCGAGGCGACCGGCGCAACGGTGATCGGTGCGCGCAGGCTTGACCAGTGGCGGGTGTCGACGCCGTTGATCGTCACCTGCGGGGTGTAGCTGTAGCGCGAGCCGTTGACCGCCTGCTGCTGTGCTTGGCGTGTTGTGAAAGCCGGGCTGCCGAAAGGATCCTTCCAGCCCAGCGTGTCCCAGTAATCCACATGGAAGGCCAGCGCGATCACATCGCGCTGTGCCGTCAGCGTCGACAGCCAGCGGTCGGCGGGAGGGCATGAGCTGCAGCCCTCGGAGGTGTAAAGCTCGACCACCGCCGGTATCGTGGTGCCGCTGCGCGCGGTGCAGCTGCCGCCGCTGTCGGCCGCCTGCGACGAGGCGATCAGGCTGCCGGCGCCCAGGGTGGCGAGCAGCAGGTGCGAAGCCAGATGAGCAAGGCGTCCGCAGCCGCTGGCGACTGAGCGGCGGCGCGGCTGCAGTGCCGGCAAGGATTCGATCAGCATGCGGTACTCCAGGCCGGCCACGGTCTACCTGGGTCGCGCCGGGCTGTCGATCCTTACGGGTGGGGCCTGCTGTCACCCCCCCCGGTGCTCTATGCTGCGCGGCCTTGCTCGACTTCACTGCACCCCTTGCCTGACGCCCTCCCGAAACTTGCACACCGCGTCGCCATCGTCGGCGGCGGCCCGGCCGGGTTGATGGCGGCGCAGGTGCTGGCCGATGCCGGGATGCAAGTCGACCTGTACGACGCGATGCCGTCGGTGGGCCGCAAGTTCCTGCTGGCCGGCAAGGGCGGGCTTAACCTGACGCATTCGGAGCCTGCCGACGCCTTCGCCGCGCGCTATGCCGATCGCCGCGACGTTGTCGAGCCGATGCTGCAGCACTTCGGCTCGGCCGAGTTGCGCGCCTGGGCGCAGGGCCTGGGCATCGGCACCTTCATCGGCAGCTCGGGCCGGGTGTTTCCGCTCGACCTGAAGGCGGCGCCCATGTTGCGCGCCTGGCTGCATCGCTTGCGCTGTCAAGGGGTGCGCTTTCACATGCGGCATCGCTGGGTGGGTTGGGCTGATGCCGGTGAAACCGTGGCCCCGAGCGCGCTGGTCTTCGAGACGCCGCTGGGCGCCCTGACGGTGCGCGCTGATGCGGTCGTGCTGGCGCTGGGCGGCGCGAGCTGGTCGCGCCTCGGTTCCGACGGTGCCTGGGTACCGTGGTTGCAGGCGCGTGGCGTCGAGGTGGCGCCGCTGCGGCCATCGAACTGCGGTTTCGATGTGGCGCATCGGGATGGGGACGGTGCACAACAGCTCGGCTGGAGCGAGCACTTCCGCAGCCGCCACGCGGGTGCGCCGTTGAAGAATGTGGCCCTCGCTTGCGTCGGCCCCGGTGGCTGCACGTTCGCGCAGGCGGGCGAATTTGTCGTCACCGACGACGGTGTCGAAGGCAGCCTGGTCTATGCGGCGTCGGCCGTGCTGCGCGATGCGATCGAGGTTGATGGCTATGCGGTCGCCCATCTCGACCTGCTGCCCGGCCGCAGCGCCGACTGGGTTGCACGTGAAGTGGCGCATCCGCGCGGCTCGCGCTCGCTGGCGACTCACCTGAAAGGCCGGCTGGGCCTCGACGGCGTCAAGGCGGCGCTGCTGTACGAATCGCGGCCGCGCGAGGCGATGGCTGATCCACAGCGGCTTGCCGCGGCAATCAAGGCCTTGCCGCTGACGCTGGTGGCTCCGCGCCCGATAGACGAGGCCATCAGCACGGCCGGCGGTGTGCGCTTCGAGGCGATGGATGTGAACAGCATGCTGCAGGCCTTGCCCGGCGTGTTCTGTGCCGGCGAGATGCTCGACTGGGAGGCGCCGACCGGCGGCTACCTGCTGACCGCCTGCTTTGCCAGTGGCGTCCGGGCTGGCGAGGGCGCGCTGCAGTATCTCGGCCAAATCCCCGTGGCACACTGCGCCGCCCCGCTGCGCTGAGCGCATCCGCCGCGCGGACTTTTCCCCTCTTTTCTCTTGCCCGATCGGGCCGCATCCCTTGAACAAGATCCTGCTTCAAATCGCCGCTGAACTGAAGGTTCGGCCGGCCCAAGTGAACGCTGCTGTCGAACTGCTCGACGGCGGTGCCACCGTGCCGTTCATCGCTCGGTACCGAAAAGAAGCAACCGACAACCTCGACGACATCCAGCTGCGTGAACTCGAAGCGCGGCTGTCGTATCTGCGCGAGTTGGAAGAGCGCCGCGAAGCGGTGCTCAAGAGCATCGCAGACCAGGGCAAGCTGACGCCCGCGCTGCAGGCCGCAATCGAGGCGGCGCCGACCAAGCAGGAGCTCGAAGACCTCTATCTGCCCTTCAAGCAAAAGCGTCGCACCAAGGCGATGATCGCCCGCGAGGCCGGCCTGGAGCCGTTGGCCGACAAGCTGTTTGCCGACCCGACGCTCGATCCGCTGACCGAGGCCACCGCCTTCGTCGACGCAGACGCCGGCTTTGCCGTTGCACTGGCCGTACTCGACGGCGTGCGCGACATCCTGGCCGAACGCTGGGCCGAAGACGCGGTGCTGGTCGGCAAGCTGCGCGAGTGGCTGTGGGCCGAGGGGCGTTTTCAAAGCAAGCTGCTGGACGGCAAGGACGCGAACCACCCCGACACCGCGAAATTCCGAGACTACTTCGATTACGCGGAACCGATCCGCGCCGTGCCATCGCATCGCGCGCTGGCGGTGTTCCGTGGACGCACGCTGGAATTGCTGGACGCGAAGCTGGTGCTGGAAGACGCGCCATCTCAGGCGGTACCGGCGGCATCGGGCAAGACCACGCCCTCGGTCTCGCTGGCCGAAGGCCGCATCGCGGTCCACCTCGGATGGAGCCATGCCAAGCAGCCGGCCGACGACCTGATCCGCAAGTGCATCGCCTGGTGCTGGAAGGTCAAGCTCATCCTGAGCCTGGAGCGCGACCTGTTCGCCCGCCTGCGCGAAGCCGCCGAGCAGGTCGCGATCAAGGTGTTCGCCGAGAACCTGCGCGACCTGCTGCTGGCCGCACCCGCCGGCCCCCGCGTGGTGATGGGGCTGGACCCGGGCATCCGCACCGGTTGCAAGGTGGCCGTGGTCGATGCGACCGCCAAGGTGTTGGCGACCGAGACGATCTACCCGCTGGAGCCGCGCCGCGACCGGGAGGGCTCGCTGCACACGCTGGCCCGCCTGTGTGCGACACATGGCGTCGACCTGATCGCGATCGGCAATGGCACCGGCAGCCGCGAGACCGACAAGTTGGCGGTGGAGCTGATGGTGCGACTCCACAAAGCCTCGCCCGAGCGGGCGATCACCAAGGTCGTCGTCAGCGAAGCCGGCGCCTCGGTCTACAGCGCCAGCGAAGTCGCCAGCAAGGAGTTGCCCGATCTTGATGTGAGTCTGCGCGGCGCGGTCAGCATCGCGCGGCGTCTGCAGGACCCGCTGGCCGAGCTGGTGAAGATCGAGCCGAAAAGCATCGGCGTCGGCCAGTACCAGCACGACGTCAACCAGAGCGATCTGGCGAAGAGCCTGAATGCGGTGATCGAGGACTGCGTCAACGCGGTCGGTGTCGATGTGAACACTGCCTCGGTGCCGCTGCTGTCGCGGGTGTCGGGCTTGAGCGCTGCGGTGGCCGCAAGCGTGGTGCGCTGGCGCGACGCGCATGGTGCGTTTCGCAACCGGCAGCAATTGCTCGAGGTGGCCGGGCTGGGCGCGAAGACCTTCGAGCAGAGCGCTGGCTTTCTGCGCGTGCGCAATGGCGACAACCCGCTGGACCAGTCGGGCGTGCACCCCGAGACCTACCCGGTGGTCGAACGCATCCTGAAGGCAGTGCAACGGCCGGCGG
>JAYVEB010000141.1:0-4234 GCA_043749095.1 Burkholderiales bacterium
GGCTTCGCTCATCCCGACCTGGCGTGCCGCCTCGCCCGGGCGCATCGTCTTCGGCGCGACCCAGGCGGTCCAGCTGGCCAGCGGCGCGCGGTGCTCGGAGAGCTTGCGCACGAAGGCGCTGGCGTTGTCGTAGGGCAGCAGCACCTGCGGCGTGCCAGCGGCCAGGATCACCGGCTTGTTCATCTGCGGGTTCAGCGTCTTGAATTCTTCGAGCGAGACGCCGGCCAGCCGCGCTGCCAGGTCGACGTCGATGTCGCGCTGGATCGGCACGCCGAGGAAGTACGGGTGGTTGGCCACCACCGGCAGGCTGAGTGCGAAGGCCTCCGGCGAGGAGACGATGTTCTTCACCGCCTGCAGCTTGGGCACGTAGTTGCGGGTTTCGTCCGGCATCTTCAGGCTGAGGTAGTCGGTGGGCAGGCCGGCTTTTTCGTTGCGCGCGATGGCCCGCTGCACGCTGCCCTCGCCCCAGTTGTAGGCGGCCAGCGCCAGGTGCCAGTCGCCGAACTGCGCGTACAGACGCTGCAGGTAATCGAGTGCGGCGCGGGTCGACGCCAGCACATCGCGTCGATCGTCGCGGAAGATGTTCTGCGTCAGCGCGTAGTCGCGTCCGGTGGCCGGCATGAACTGCCACATGCCCGAGGCCTTGGCCGACGAGATCGCCTGCGGGTTGAAGGCGCTTTCGATGAACGGCAGCAGGGCCAGCTCGGTCGGCATGCCACGGGCTTCCAGTTCCTCGACGATGTAGAACAGGTAGCGGCTGCCGCGGGTCGTCATGCGCTCGACGTAGTCGGGACGGCTGGCATACCAGCGCTCGCGCTCGCGGACCAGATCGGTGTCCAGGTCGGATATCTTGAAGCCCCGGCGTACACGGGCCCAGAGGTCGGTCTGCGCGGCTGCATCGTTGAGGTTCACACTGACCTCTGGGCGCACGGGGTCGACCGGTGCCGCAGCGGCGGCCTGTGCGTTGGAGGCGTTCGCGTCACGCACACCTGATCGATCGACATTGCCTGAATCAACCGATGCGGACAGCGGCTTCGCGCTGCCGCTGGACGGGGCACCCGCCAAACCCGGCCAATCTGAGCGGGTGGCGCATCCGCTGCCGACCCACCCGGTGGCCAAGACCAGCAGGGCGATCAGTGCCGTCCTGCGCAGCGGGTGTGTCGGTAGCTCGGTCATCAGAAGTTGTTTTTCCATTGCCGCAGCGCGGTGAACACATCCAGCGGTTGATCGCTGTGTGCGCCATGGCTGCGGGCGGTGTTGATCACTGCGAGGACATCGCAGCGCAGAAAGGGGTTGATCGCCAATTCGTCCGACATGCGGCCGGGCAGGGTGTACGAACCCGCGGCACGTTGCTGTTCGCACTGAAGGGTGTAGCGGGCTAGCGCCGCGTTGTCGGGTTCGACGGCATGGGCGAACTTCAGGTTGGACAGCGTGTACTCATGGGCGCAACACACGCGAGTGTCGCCCGGGAGTGCTGCCAGTGCCTGTAACGAATGGTGCATCTGCGCGGGCGTGCCTTCGAACAAACGTCCACAGCCGCCTGAGAACAGCGTGTCCCCGCAGAACAGCACTGGCGCGTCGGTGTCGGCACCGACTGCGGCACCGGCCTCAGGTCGATGGAAGTAGGCGATATGACCCGAGGTGTGACCGGGCACGTCGATGACGTCGAAATCCAGACCCAGCGCGTTCACCTTGTCGCCACCACGCACACGGATGCAGGGGTCGGGGATGACCTCCAACGCAGGGCCGTAGACGGGGCACTGCAGACGCTGCAGCAGGGTGGGCACACCGCCGATGTGATCGTCGTGGTGGTGCGTCAATAGAATCGCCGCAAGCTTGAGTTGCAGGCGATCGAGTGCGGCCAGCACCGGCGCGCTGTCTCCCGGATCGATCACGATGGCATCGACGCCGTTGTGAAGCATCCAGATGTAGTTGTCGGTGAACGCGGGCAGTGCGATTAAATTCATGACGGAAACTGCGATCAGTGAGTGCGCGACGAGTATAGGTTTGGGTGCCTGGCTGGCGACCCCGCCCGGCGCTTATTTGCTGGCCTGGGAACAGCGGCATCTCGACGCGGCGGTGGCCGATGTATTCGGCTTCCACGCACTGCAACTCGGCCTGCCGGCACTCGATGCGCTGCGCCACAACCGCATGCCGCACCGCTGGCTCGCCGTCGATGTGGCCCACCGCTTGGGCGGCGACGCACCGGATCCAGCCACACCCCAACGCGCTGTCGCGTTGAACTGCGATTTCGATGCATTGCCTTTCGACAGCCAGAGCCTGGACCTGGTGGTCTTGCCGCACACCTTGGAGCTCGCGCGCGACCCGCACCAGACCTTGCGCGAGGTCGAGCGGGTGCTGATGCCCGAGGGCCGGGTGGTCATCATCGGCTTCAACCCGACCAGCCTGTGGGGCATGCGCCAGCAGACCGGCCGTGCGCGCCGCCGCCTCGGCCTGGGTTCGGGCTCCGCCCTGTACCTGCCTCGTGAGGGCGACTTCATCGCCTACCGCCGCTTGCGGGACTGGCTGCGGCTGCTCAGCTTCGAGGTGGAAACCGGGCGTTTCGGCTGCTACCGGCCACCGGTGCATTCCGAGTTGTGGCTGGCCCGGTTCGGCTGGATGGAAACGGCTGGCGAACGTTGGTGGCCGGTGTTGGGCGCGGTCTATGCGCTGACCGCTGTGAAGCGGGTGCGCGGCATGCGACTGGTCGGGCTGCTGCGTGATCAACGAATTCCAGTCAGCGCGTCGCCGGCGGTGGTGGCGCAGCAGGTGCGCCATCGAGAGGCCGGGCGCCTGGTGCATGAACTGGCCGAGCATGAGTGATCTGAACACGAACGCTGAAAACGAACGAAAAACGATGAGCGAGACATTGCCGATACAGCGCCCGCGGGTGACCGTGTACACCGACGGTGCCTGCAAGGGCAACCCGGGGCGCGGCGGCTGGGGTGCGTGGCTCACGACTGAGGGCCACGAGAAGGAACTGTTCGGTGGTGAACTGCTGACCACCAACAACCGGATGGAGCTGACCGCGGTGATCGAGTCACTGGCGTCGCTCAAGCGCACTTGCACGGTGGTGATCTACACCGACAGCGAATATGTGCGCAAGGGCATCACCGAGTGGATCCACGGCTGGAAGCAGCGCGGCTGGAAAACCGCCGATCGCAAGCCGGTGAAGAACGCCGAGCTGTGGCAGCGGCTTGATGCGCTTCGCGCGCTGCACGATGTGGACTGGCGCTGGGTCAAGGGCCATTCGGGTGACCCGGGCAACGAGCGCGCCGATGCGCTGGCCAACCGCGGTGCTGCCGAAGCGACCTGACTTCAGCGTGGATCAGCCGCCTGGCAGCGCGTCGTTCAGGCGCCGACTCGATCGCATCTACCTCGCCTACACGGCAGCTTTTGTCCTGTTCGTGCTGGGCTTGTCGGCACTTGAGCAGATGGGCCTGCCCAAGCGAGCGATCGGCGTCATCTTCCTGCAGTCGACGGTGCTGCTGTACGCCGGCATCGGCATCCTCACCCGCACCACCGACCCGGTCGAGTACTACGTGGCCGGTCGCCGTGTGCCGGCGCTCTACAACGGCATGGCCACCGCGGCCGACTGGATGTCGGCGGCGTCGTTCCTCGGCCTGGCCGGCACGCTGTACCTGCAGGGCTATGGCGGACTGGCCTTTGTGCTCGGCTGGACCGGCGGTTACTGCCTGGTGGCCTTGCTGCTCGCGCCCTACCTGCGCAAGTTCGGCCAGTTCACGATCCCCGATTTTCTCGGCGCGCGCTACGGCGGCCGCCTACCGCGCGCCCTGGGCGTGTTCGCCGCAGTGCTTTGTTCCTTTGTCTATCTGGTCGCGCAGATCTAAGGTGTCGGCCTGATCACCGCGCGGCTGACCGGGGTCGATTTCGTCATCGGCATCTTCCTTGGGCTGGGCGGCGTGCTGGTGTGTTCTTTTCTCGGTGGCATGCGCGCGGTGACCTGGACCCAGGTGGCGCAGTACATCGTGCTGATCACCGCCTTTCTGGTGCCGGTGATCTGGCTGTCGATCAAGCAGACCGGGGTGCCGATCCCGCAGATGGTCTATGGCACGCAGCTCGCCAAGGTGACCGAGCGCGAGCAGCAACTGCTGCACGACCCGAAGGAGCAGGAGGTCATCGCAGCGTTCAAGGCGCGCGCGCAGGAGTACGCGGCGCGCCTGGTCAACGTGAAAGCATCACTGACCAACGAACGCCAGGCTGGGCGCCGCAC
>JAYVEB010000142.1:0-13273 GCA_043749095.1 Burkholderiales bacterium
GCTCGATGGCCGCTGGCGACAACCTGTTTCATCAACCGGCGGGGATGACGAGCAGCTTCGCCCAGGGCGCGGCGTTCGGTCAGATGATGCAGTCGATGATCAGGAACTACACCGTCTTCCTGACCGAGTGGGGGCAGTGCTCGATGAACGCCATCGCGCACAGCCAGCAGGCTTTCCAGCACAGCGTCCAGCAGGCCGCCGACATGGCGACCGAGGCAAGCCGCAGCGGCGAAAAGACCAGAGCCAAAGCGGCTTGAGGGCATGCGCTGCGAAGGCCACACACGGTGTGGCCTTCGCGCGCTTCATGTCGCCTCGACAGGCCCTGCCGGGGCCGCTGGTTTGCCGGTCATCGGCAGCGTGATTGTGAATTCGCTGCCCAGGCCCGCGCCGTCGCTGTGCGCGCTGACGCTGCCGCCGTGGGCGGCAACCAGTTCGCGCACCACCGTCAGGCCCAGACCGAGGCCGTTGCCGTTGAAGGCGGCGGCATGCGCGTCCTGCACGAAGGGATCAAACACGTGCGGCAGTGTGCGGGCGGTGATGCCGATGCCGTTGTCACGCACGGTCAGCACCACGCTGTCACTCACGGTCGCCATCGTCAAGGTGATGATGCCTGCAGACGGCGTGTACTTCGAGGCGTTGTCGAGCAGGTTGCGCAGCACCTGGGCGAGGCGCATCGGGTCGCCGTCGAGCATCAGTTCAGCCGGGGGCACCTGAAGCACCAGCTGTTGCAGTCGCTTGTCCATCGCCGAACGGCAGCTGTCGACGGCCTCGTCGATCAGCGCGTGCATCTCCAGCTGCTGTCGCTCCAGCCGCAGCTTGCCGCCGTCGACGCGTTACACATCGAGCAGATCGCCGACCAGGCGTGACAGTTGCGCCACCTGTCGTTCGATGACGGCATTCATCCGCGGCAACAGCGGTTCGCTGCTGCCGCTGCGGCCCATCACCGCCGACGCGGTGCGGATCGACATCAGCGGCGAGCGCAGTTCATGCACCGCCCTCGCCATGTTCTCGGTATGCCGTTGCAGCGCGCGCTCGGCCTGGGTCTTCGAGGCCAGGGCATCGAGCGTGGTCAGCAGCAACTGCTCGTTGGCCTCCTGCAGCCGCGCGTGCAGATGGTCCTGCTCGCCCGGGGTGTTGAGGGTCAGCGGCGGCGGTCGACGCAGCGAATCGGGCGGCGCGGCGGGCTCATCCAGGTCGGCAAAGTTGCTGTGGTCATAGAACACGCCGTGACCTGCGTCCAGCCGCTTCGCGCGGTACATCGCGGCGTCGGCGCGGTCGATCAGCGTGCACACATCGTCGCCGTCGTCGGGGTACAGGCTGATGCCGATGCTCGCCGTCAGGCTCATCACGTGCTTGCCGATGCGCGTGGGCCGGGCGAGCGCGGCATTGATCTTGTCGGCGATGGCCGCGGCGTCACTGGCCTGCGCCACCTCGTCGAGCAGGATCAGGAATTCGTCGCCGCCGTGGCGGCTGACGGTGTCCGACGCCCGCACCGACTCGACCATGCAGCGGGCGGCGAGCTTCAGCACCTCGTCACCCATCGCGTGGCCGAGGGTGTCGTTGATCTGCTTGAAGTGGTTCAGGTCGAGAAACAGCAGCGCCATGCGGGCGTGGCGGCGCCGCTTGCCCGCAATCGCCTGCGTGAAGCGGTCGAGGAACAGCATGCGGTTGGGCAGCTGCGTCAACCCGTCGAGTTCGGCAACGCGCGAGACCTCCAGCAGTGCGCGCATCGCGCCTTCAGCGTCGGTCTTCGCCTGCACCACCGCAATCACCAAATGCTCATTGGCCGCCAGTATGTCGGCCACATGCGCTGCGCTCAACTGCGTGGACACCGCCAGTTGGGCATGCAAGTCTTCAAGCGTCGCACGCGTGTGCTCCGCTTCCGCGCGCAACTCCGCCAGCACCAGCGCAGCGCGGGCAATCTCAGGGTCCAGATTACTGGGTGGCGCCGGGATGTTCACGGATTGACTCTGGCTTGGCCCATCATTGTGTCGGCACTCGACCGCCGTATGCGGGATCTGAAAGGTTCAGCGGTGGGGGGTTCTTGCGGGTCGGCCGGCCGCCCAGCAGGCCTTCGTGATCGGCCAGCGTGCCACCGACGACGATGCCGCTGCCGTCGATGATGAACTCGCGCAACTCGTCCGAATGCGCGCTGGCGCGTACCTTCACCACCGCCATCACCCGGCGCAGGCGGCTCGCGACCTCGATGTAGCGCTGCACGATGATCGCGTCGGTCATGAACGCCGTGCCGTACGGGCTGAAGCGCAGGTCGCTGTAGCGGTCTTCGAGCTCCGAGGTCATCAGCACCGTGACGCCGGCATCGGTCATCGCCTTGACCAGCCGCGACAGCGATTCACGGAAGTCCTCGCGGAAGGTCGGCGCGACCGACAGCTCGAAGCCCGACAGCGAGTCGATGACGACACGGGCGGCGCCGCGCTGGTGGATTTCATCGAGCAGCAGCACGATGATCTCGTCGATCGACAGATCGGGCGCGCGGCTGTCCACCACGCTGACCAGGCCGGCCTCGACCAGGTCGGCGACCACCCGGTTGCGCGAGCGGTTCGGGTGCTGCTCGAACACCGCGATCACGCCAGCCTCACCGAGGCGCGCGCCTTCGGCCAGGAACGCCGCTGCGAGGATGCTCTTGCCCGACCCGGAGGGCCCCGCCACCAGCAGCGAATAGCCGCGCGGCAGGCCGCCGCCCAGCATCTCGTCGAGTGGCGCGACGCCGGTCAGTGCGCGCTGTGGCGCGACGTGCGCAGTCCCATTCACGGCGACGTCTGCCGGGGCGGCAAGGCGTGCTGGATGCCGCGAGCTCGGCGGCGCAAAGACGCGTACGCCGGTGCTGTCGATGCGGAAGGTGTGCAGGCCTGGCAGCGTGGCCTGGCCACGCATCTTCATGATCTCCATCTTGCGCACAACCGAGTTGCGCAGCACGTTCTGGCGCAGCCAGATCAGCCCGTCGGCAACCGTGAACACCGGGTTCGCATCGGTCTCGACGAAGTACTCGCCGAGCAGGAAGGTGGTGGCCTGCCAGCTCGTCATCAGCATGCCGAGCTGTTGCACGAACTGCTGCAGGTTGTTGTGCGGGCTCGGCACCGGGCTGGCCGATTCGCTGGCCAGGATCACCGAGCGGAACGAGTCGACAAATACCAGCGCCGGGTTATGGGTGGTGACCTCCTCGACGATGCGGCGCAGCACGCGGTCGAGGTCGCCGGCCATCGCTTCCTCTGACAAGTTGATGAAGCGGATCGAGGTGTTGACCGCTTCGTCGTTGAAGAACCCGAACTGCTGCTGGTAGCGCAGCATCTTCAGCGGTGGCTCGCCGAGCACGGTGAAGTACAGCGCAGGGCGTTCGGGCCGTGCCAGCGCGAACATGATCTGGTGCGCCAGCGTGGTCTTGCCGCAGCCGGGCTGGCCGGCGATCAGGTTGAACGAGAACTCGGGCAGTCCTCCGCCCAAGACTTCGTCCAGCCCCGGCACGCCGGTGGCCAGGCGATTGATGGTGACTTTGGTATTCATGTCGTGGTGTCCTTTGCTCCGGGGCCGCTTGAAGCGCTGGCCCATACGGAACGCAGCAATCGTTCAGCGAGAGAAGGTCCGACCATGCTGACCAGCAGGTCGTGGAAAGTTTCGAAAAGCAGGGCCGCGCCGGCTGTGGCCTCCAAAGGCGATTGCTGCTTGAACACCGAATTCAGGTCGGACAGATTGACCGATGCCAGCGCGTGGTCGTGCATCCCCATCAGCCACGGATGGCCCTGCGCCGCCACATAGACACTGCGCTTGTAGAGCGCCGCGAAACCGCGCGGGCCAATGATGGGTGTCAAGGCCGCATCGATCTCCTGCCAGGCCGCGACCACAGCATCAGCGACCCGGCCAACATCTGCATCGGCGCTCACGCGGTATGCCAAGGGGGGGGCGAGCGAGCCACTCGCGGGGCTTTCCATAGGCGTCTTCAGTGAACGCTCCTCATATGGAGTGTTATGGTGTTGCCGTTCGTGGCAATCGAGTTCCACAACTCGATCCGGCGGCCGCAAACGCCGGGCGGCGGCTTCATCGAGGCTGTCGTTCAGGGCTGTGCTGGCGTGACATGTAAGTGGCTTGGTAGAGGGCCCACCCCGAACTTTTGGCAAGCGGTGTGCCCAATGGACACCGCAATGTCGTGACTGACAAGGCGTGAACGCGCCCGATCGGCAAGATTTACCGTAATGCAGGCCGCATCGGTAAGGCGAGCCGACAGGCCCGGCGAGCGGGCCTGTCGCTTGCCCGGGCAGTTGCGCCTGGCGCGGCACGGCACGGGGGTTGCGAACGCTCGGTTCAGACCCCTTGAGGAGCGGCCGTTGTGGTGACCCTGAATTTTCAAACCGACACCCGTCAATTGCAGGCCCTGTCGCCGCGTTTCCAGCATGCGGTGCGGCTGCTGCAGCTGTCTTCGATGGACTTCGCTGCCACCGTGCGCGACGTGCTGGGCCAGAACCCGTTCCTGGAGATCGAGGACGGCGTGGCGGAGGGCGAGGGCGCCGACGCCGATGCGTTGGATGGTGACAGTGCCGAGGCCTCGGCCTCACCGGCGACGCCGTTCGACGACAACGCGATGTCGCCGGACGTGGAGGGTCTCGCCGACGACCGCGGCGAGGATCGCGACCTGTGGCTGATCGAAGGCTCGTCGTCGCAGCGGCAGGCGGGCGATGGCGACGTGTCGGCGCTGGACCTGATGGCAGTTGATCTTCCGCTGAATGCGCACCTGAATGCCCAGCTCGATCTGCAACCGCTGGCCACCCGCGAGCTGTGGATGGCGCGCGCCATCGTTGAATCGCTCGACGACGACGGCTACCTGCGCACCCCGCTGGCCGAGCTGTGCGAACTGGTCCCGCTGGACCCACCGGCAGGCGCCGCCGAGATGCAAACGGCCTTGCAGCGCGTGCAGGCGCTGGACCCGGCGGGCGTCGCCGCGCGCAGCGTGGCCGAATGCCTGACGCTGCAACTGCCGGCGATCGAATGCCCGTTGCTGCGTGCACTGGCGGCGAGCACCATCACGTTGCACCTGCCGCTGCTAGCGGCGCGCGATGTGAATGCACTGGCGCGTGCGCTCGGCGAGTCCCCGCTGCGAGTGCAGCAGGTGTGCGACCGCATCCGCCGCCTCGATCCACGCCCTGGCTGGCGTTTCAGCGCCACGCGCACCGCCTATGTGGTGCCCGACGTGGTGGTGAAGAAGGTGCGCGGAGAGTGGCGGGTGCAGCTGAACCCGGCGGTGATTCCGCGCGTGCGGCTGAACCAGGTGTATGCCGAGCTGTTCAAGCGCCACCGCAGCGCCGGCCACGCCGACATGGCCGGTCATCTGCAGGAGGCGCGCTGGACGGTGAAGAACGTCGCACAGCGCTTCTCGACCATCCTCGAGGTGGCTGAAGCGATCGTCAAGCGGCAGAAGCATTTCCTGGAATTCGGCCCGATGGCGATGAAGCCGATGGGCCTGAAGGAGATCGCCGAGGAAGTCGGTATCCATGAATCAACGGTCTCGCGGGTGACCAACAACAAATTCATCGCCACCCCCAGCGGCGTGTTCGAGTTGAAGTATTTTTTTTCGCGGGTGATGGTGACCGCCAACGGCAGCGCCTGCTCGGCCACCGCGATCCGTGGGCTGCTGAAGGACCTGATCGAAGCCGAAGCCCCTGACGCGCCGCTGTCGGATGCCGAGATCACCCGCCAGCTGGCGCAGCAAGGGTTGGTGGTGGCGCGACGGACCGTCACCAAGTACCGGCAGCTGCTGCGCATTGACGCGGTGGGCCGGCGTCGGCGTCAGGCGTAGCTGGCGCCCGGCGCTGCGCCGGGCACATCGCTTGCCATTCGTTACATCAACAGCGGCACTGGGCCGCTGCGGCCGGGTCGGTTGGCCGTCTGTCCCGCGAACCTGTGGAGTTTCTCAATGAACACCGATATGGCGCTGATCGATCGTTGGCCGCATGCGGTCACGCTGGACATCGCCGTCCATTACGAATGCAGCGTGCCGGATCGGCGCAGCTATCGCCTTGCGTCGTCTCATGCAGCGTCGGAGGTTCGCGTGCTGATCCCCCAGCACACGGGCGCGCCGCTCGAACTGCAGCGTGTGCGCTGGTCGGAACTGCCGGGCCGCACGCTCTACCTGCGTTGCCTGAATGTGCTCGCCATCCACCTGTTCGGCGCGGTGGCGATGCCGCCGCGTGTGTGCGGCGCGCCGCTGTGGCAGCACATCAACGTCGGCATCTCGACCGATCACCACAGCGCGCACCAGCTCCAGTTCGAACTGGACGTCGTCGACGACAGGCACGCGGCGTTGCGCTACCGCTGTCACCCTCAACAGCCGCTGGTGGGGCGCGTATTGGCGCTCGACAGGTTCGACGCCGACCCGCTGCGTGCGCTGTTGCGGGTCGGGGCGACGCGCGTTCGGCCGGTGCTGGTGCGCAGCGCGGCACCGGTGCGCGCCACGCTGAATCCACGGCATCTGCCCGCAGCGCCGGAGATGGCGCAGCGCTCGTGACCGATCCCACGCCATGAGGCTGCCGTGATTGCCGTCATTGTTCTGGCACACAACAACGAAGCGCACCTCGCCGCCTGCCTGCGTGCGGTGCGCGAGGCCTCGCGTCGCCGACGCCTGGGCGGTGAGGTGGTGCTTCGGCTGGTGGTGCTCGACAGCTGCACCGATGGCAGCGCGGCCATCGCTCGCGCTTGCGGTGTCCACACGCTGCCCTTGCAGGTTGGCAACCCCGACGCTGCGCGGGCGCTGGGTGCGCAATGGGCCAGCGAACGCGGCGCGCGCTGGGTGGCCTTCACCGACGCCGATTCGGTGGTGGCACCCGACTGGCTGTCGGCGCAGCTGGCGCGGCAGGGCGATGCGGCCTTCGGCCACGTCGATATTCAAGGTCAGGTGGACAGCGACCACAAAAACCTGCACCGCCAGCAGGACGCCAGCCGCGCCGCTGTCGGCATCCCTGGCGGCGCCCAGCAGGGTGGTGCATGAGTGCCCTGCGCGTTGGCCGCGGTGAAGGTATTGAGGCCGCCTTGCCCGGTTCGTTGCGACAGCATCCGACGCTGCGGCGCTTGCGTGCCAGCCTGCAAGCGCAGTGTCCTTCGGGCGACGCCGTGAACACGATCAGTGCCCGCTTGCTGTCGACCGACGGCCGCACTGCCGATCACGCCGAGATCCAGCCTGTGCGTGCCGAAATCGCAGACTCCTGAAGTCGTGAAGTCCTGACGGAAAGGCGGTGGGCGGTGGCCGCAGCGTCAAAGCGCTGAGACGAGGCTTTGTTGCCACTGGGCCAGGTGGTCGATCAGCACCTGCGGATCGACCGGCTTGGTGTAGTGGTGGTCGAAGCCGGCGGCCTGCGAGCGACGCTGGTCTTCCTGCTGCCCCCAACCGGTGAGCGCCACGATCAGCATGGCTGCGCCCCACGGTTCCATGCGCAGACGGCGTGCCACCTCGTGGCCGTCGAGCCCCGGCATGCCGATGTCGAGCAGCGCCACCTGCGGACGCACTTGCGCGGCCAGCGCCAGCGCGCTCGGGCCATCGCTGGCCACGTGCACCTCGTGGTGCTCCAGGCCCAGCAGCATCGCCAGGCTGTCGGCCGCATCCTGGTTGTCGTCGGCAATCAGGATCGACAACGCAGCCTTCGGTTTCGACGTGCTGCCAGCGTGCTGTGGCGTCGCCACGTCGAGCGGCACGGGCTTCGACGCACTGAGTCTGATGGGCAACCGCAGGCTGAAGGTACTGCCGAAGCCGAGCCCGGCGCTCGCCGCGGCCAGGCGCCCGCAGTGCAGTTCGACCAGACCGCGTGACAGCGCCAGCCCGATGCCCAGGCCGCCTTGCGAGTGGTTGCCGGCGTTGCGCAACGGCGAGAACATGTCGAACACATAGGGCAGCTGTTCGGGCGTGATGCCGACGCCGTTGTCGCTGATGGCGATCGCCAGTTCGTTGGCCTCGACCTGCGCGGTGATGCCGATGCGGCCGCCGGGATCGGTGTACTTCGCGGCATTGAGCAACAGGTTGGCCAGCACCTGCGACAGGCGCACCTCGTCGACCTCGACATCGATCGACGGCAGGTCGATGTGCAGCGTGTGGTGCTTCTCGTCGAGCAGCGGCCGGGCTGTTTCGATGGCCGACTGCACCACCTCGCGCAGCGGCTGCTCACGCAGGCTCAGCTCCAGCCGACCGGCCGAGATGCGCGAAATGTCCAGCAGGTCGTCGAGCAGCCAGGCCATGTGCCGGACCTGCCGGTTGATGATGTGCCGGCTGGCATCCACTTCGTAGGGCGTCAGGCCCGGGTGGCCCAGCACCGAGGCCGCGCTGCGGATCGGTGCCAGCGGGTTGCGCAGCTCGTGCGCGAGGATCGCCAGGAATTCGTCCTTGCGTCGATCGGCTTCGCGCAGTGCTTCGGAGGCTTGCCGCGCCTCGGTCACGTCGATGTGCACACCGACCCATTCGCGCACCGTGCCGTCGATGGCCAACACCGGTACCGCGCGCACCGCATAGCGGCGCCAGCTGCCATCGGGGCTGCGCACGCGGTGCTCCCACTCGAAGTTTCGCTGCTGGGCCACGGCCTGCTTCCACGCCGCAAGCGTCGGTGGTGCGTCGTCAGGATGGACGGCGGTCGCCCAGCCATGACCCTGGTATTGCGCCAGGGTCTGTCCACTGATGGCAGCCCAACCGGGTTGCTCACCGACCATTTCACCCTGTACGTTGTTGGTCCACATCAGGCCGACAGCGCGTACCGCGGCCTTGAAGCGTTCTTCGCTCAGGCGGCGGGATGATTCCGCCTGCTGCAGCTGCGCGTGGGTCTCGTCGCGCAGCCGCTGTTCGATTTTCAGCGTGGCGCAGATGCAGAACAGACCGACCACCGCGCCCGCGTCGTCGCGCACCGGGTGGTATCTGAAGGAAAAGCGCGTTTCGACCAGCACGCCGTCGCGCTCCACCGTCAGCGGCAGGTCGTCAATCTGCACGCTGTGACCGGCATACACACGGTCGAACAGCGGGCTGATGGTGTGCCACAACTCGGGCCAGATCTGCAGCATGGGCTGACCGAGCGCCGCCGGGTGACGCGAGCCGAGGATTGGCGCGTAGGCGTCGTTGTAGAACAAAATCCGCTGTGGGCCCCACGCGACGAACATCGCATCGCTGGCGCCGAGGATCAGACCGGTCAACAGCCGCAACTCGGCCGGCCAGTCGGCGGGTGCGCCGAGGGCCGCGACGGCGGCACTGTGGACACCTTCGCGCAGCCGCCGCGCGGAGTCCCCAGGATGATCGAGGAAGGCAGGAGTTGCGGAAACGGGCATGCGCGATGGTATGCCTTGCTCACATTCAACAGCACGTTGATGCCACGCCAAATTGGGCTTGATGCGGCACGCCGTTTGCCAATCGTCGGCATGAAGTGCCTCTGCGAATCTCCACCTCGACGCTTTGCGATGCCGATCCCGATGCCACTGCGCAGCGCTGCGCTGGACATCAGCCAAAGTGCCCACAGGAACAGCCTGCTGGCGCGGTTGCCCGAGGCCGCGTGGCAGCGCTGGACACCACAGCTCGAATGGGTCGATCTGCCGCAGGGCCACGTGCTGCATGAATCGGGCACGTCGCTGGCGCACGCCTACTTCCCGACCACCGCCATCGTGTCGCTGCTCAACGTGACGCAGGATGGCGCTTCGACCGAGATCGCCGCGGTCGGCAATGAAGGTGTGGTCGGCGTGTCGCTGTTCATGGGCGGGGTGTCGAGCTGCAGTCGCGCCGTCGTGCAAAGCGCCGGCTTCGGGCTGCGGCTGAAGGCGCAAGCGATGCGCGCCGAGTTCGAACGCTCCTCTGAGGTGATGCAGGTGCTGCTGCGCTACACCCAGGCCTTGATGACGCAGATGGGGCAGACGGCGGTGTGCAACCGCCATCACTCGATCGACCAGCAGCTGTGCCGCTGCCTGCTGTTGAACCTGGATCGGCTCGGCGGCAACGAGATCGTTATGACGCACGAACTGATCGCAGGCACGCTGGGTGTGCGCCGAGAAGGTGTGACCGAGACCGCGCTGAAGCTGCAGGCAGCTGGCTTGATCCGCTATGCGCGCGGACACATCACGGTACTCGACCGCGGCGGTCTGGAGCGCCGGGCCTGCGAGTGCTATGCGGTGGTCAGGAAGGAATACGACAGCCTGCTGACCGACCAACTGGCGGCTTGACGGGCTCCGGCCCGCCGCACTGCACTCGACAGCGGAACTTCGCTGCACCGCGGTGACTCCCTGGTCGGTGCCGTTCGTCCCTCTATCATTGTCTGTGCCCTTTTGATGCCGGTGCCGCTGCGGCTCCCCCAAGCCTGAGAGCCCCTTCTACTGCCCATGCTGCGTCCGATCACTGCTGTTGCCTCCCGCTTCTTCACCGCCGCATGGACCGCCCTGGTGGTTTCATTGACGATCCTCCCCGCCGCACAGGCCCAACTTCGGGTCGAAATGTCGGGGGTTGGCGCGTCCCAGGTGCCGATTGCGGTGGTGGGCTTCCGCCATGAGGAAACCCTCGCGCAGCCGCTGTCGCAGATCGTGCGGGCCGACCTGGAGCGCAGCGGCCTGTTTCGCGGGGTTGATGCGCCGGGCGTGCTCGACGAGGTCGCACAACCCGCGATGGCCGACTGGCGGCGTCGCGCCGCTGACGCGCTGGTCGGCGGGTCGGTGACACGGCTGGCCGACGGCCGCTACGACGTGCGCTTCAAGCTGTGGGATGTCGTCAAGGGCACCGAGCTGGGCGCGCAAAGCACGGTGGTCGCCGCCGCCGACCTGCGGCTGGCAGCGCACCGCATCGCCGACTTCATCCATGAAAAACTGACCGGGCAGAAGGGCGTGTTCTCGACGCGCATCGCCTACGTCACCCGGATGGGCAAGCGCTACACGCTGAACATCGCCGATGCCGATGGCGAAGGCGGACAGATCGCGTTGAACAGCGCCGAGCCGATCATCTCGCCGGCCTGGTCGCCCGATGGCCGCGAACTGGCCTACGTGTCGTTCGAGACCCAGAAGGCGGTGATCTACGTGCAGGACGTGGCCAGCGGCAAGCGGCGTCCGGTTGCGAATTTCCGCGGCTCGAACAGCGCGCCGGCCTGGTCGCCCGATGGCCAGATGCTGGCAGCGACGCTGTCGCGCGATGGGGGCTCGCAGATCTACCTGATGGGCCGCAACGGCGACAACGTGCGCCGCCTGACGCAGAGCATCGGCATCGACACCGAGCCGACGTTCTCGCCCGATGGTCGCAGCATCTACTTTGTCAGCGACCGCAGCGGCGGTCCGCAGATCTACCGTATTCCGGCAGGCGGTGGCGCGGCCGAGCGCATCACCTTTGCAGGCAGTTACAACATCAGCCCGGCGATCAGCCCCGATGGACGCACGCTGGCCTATGTGTCGCGCGAGGGCAATGCGTTCCGGCTGTATGTGCAGGACCTGGCTGGCGGCGCGCCGATGTCGGTCAGCGACACTGCTGACGACGAGAGCCCGAGCTTTGCGCCGAACGGTCGTTCGATCATCTACGCGTCGCGCTCACAGGGCCGCGATGTGCTGCTGACCACCTCGCTGGACGGCAAGATCAGGTCGCGCCTGGTGTCGTCGTCGGCCGATGTGCGTGAGCCGGTCTGGGGCCCTTACGGGCGTTGATGGCTGCCGCTGGTCGCCACCCTTCGATGCGCCCACTTTGTTGTTTCGCTGTCCCGTACCACTGATAATTTGTCAACTGCACAAGGAGCCCTCATGAACCCGAATTCAATGTCATTCCGCCCGACTCAACGACTGCTCTGGGCTGCGCTGTGCGCTGCGGCGCTGGCGGGCTGCGGTTCGAACGTGAAGCTCGACGACAAGAACGTGCCAGTGGAAACGCGCACGGGTTCCGGCATCGACAGCAACGCGTCTGGCGCCGCCCAATCGCAAGTGACCCCAGTCGACCTGACAAAGAACGGCGGCGCTGGCGTGTTCGCCGGTACCGGCAAGGTCGTGTACTTCGATTTCGACAGCTACACCGTACGCGACGACGCCCGCCCGGTGATCGACGCCAACGCCAAGGTGCTGGCGGCGAACAAGACGGCGAAGATGGCCGTCGAAGGGCACACCGACGAACGCGGTGGCCGCGAATACAACCTGTCGCTGGGCCAGAAGCGCGCCGAAGCCGTGGTGCGTTCGCTGAGCCTGGCCGGGGCGACCGATGGCCAGCTCGAAGCCACCAGCTTCGGCAAGGAGCGCCCGGCTGTCGCCGGCAGCGACGAAGCCGCCTATGCGAAGAACCGCCGCGTCGAGCTGGTCGCCCGCTGAGGGCGTGCCGATGAGCGCAGCGCCTGTCAGGCGGAGCATGGTGTGGTCGCCTTGGGCGGCCACTGTCTGTCTGATGGTGGCGCTGTCGGCACCTGCCGCGCGGGCCGGGCTGTTTGATGACGACGAGGCGCGCCGCGCGATCCTCGATCTGCGCCAGAAGCTCGAGCAGAGCAACGAGCAGGCCCGTGCGGCCCAGGCCGAGCAGATCGCACAGCTGCGTGCCAGCCTGGCCGACCTGAGCCGCCAGCTTGACCTGATGCGCACCGAGAACGCCAGCCTGCGCGGCCAGGTCGAGCAGATGGCGCGCGATGTCGGCTTGATGCAGGTCCAGGTGAAGGACATGAAGCAGGGCTATGACGAGCGCCTCGGCCGCATCGAGCCGCAGAAGGCCTCGGTCGATGGCCGCGAGTTCATGGCCGACGCCGAGGAAATCCGCCAGTACGAGGCCGCGATGGCGCAGGTGCGCAGTGGCGATTTCGCCGCCGCCGCCACCTCGCTGGCGGTGTTCCGCAGCCGCTACCCCAGCAGCGGTTACGGCCAGTCGGTGCTGTTCTGGCTGGGCAATGCGCAGTACGGTAAACGCAGCTATGCCGAGGCCATCTCGTCGTTCCGCAGTTTCGTCACCAGCTATCCCGGCGACCTGCGTGCGCCCGAGGCGCTGCTGGCCATCGCGAACTGCCAGTTCGAGTTGAAAGACACGAAGGCCGCGCGCAAGGTCCTCGACGAGCTGTTCAAGACCTACCCGGACTCCGAGGCGGCGCAAGCGGGCAAGGCACGGCTGGCTGCGCTGAAGTGAACGCGCCGCAGGCCATCGACGACGCGTCGGTGGCCGATCTCGAACGCCGCTTCGGCGGCCTGCGGCGCCTGCATGGCGACGATGCCTACGACCGCTTGCGTGCGGCACGCGTCGCCGTGGTCGGGCTCGGCGGTGTCGGGTCCTGGGCTGCCGAAGCCCTGGCGCGCTGCGGCGTGGCCGAGCTGACGC
>JAYVEB010000143.1:0-4219 GCA_043749095.1 Burkholderiales bacterium
GGTGTGCGCGGCATGATGCTCGATGAAGCGCACAGCGTCATCGCGATGCTGGTTGCCGAGCAAGACGAAACCCACAGCGCGCAGAATCAAACAACACGCCAGAGCGTGTTGTGCGCCACCGAAAACGGGTACGGCAAGCGCACCAGCATCGTCGAGTACACCCGCCATGGTCGCGGCACCAAGGGCATGATCGCGATCCAGCAGAGCGACCGCAACGGCAAGGTCGTGGCCGCCACGCTGGTGCGGCCGGACGACGAGATCATGCTGATCACCGACAAGGGTGTGCTGGTGCGCACTCGCGTGTCGGAAATCCGCGAACTGGGCCGCGCCACGCAGGGCGTGACGCTGATCGCACTGGACAACGGATCGACCCTGAGCGGCCTGCAGCGCATCGTCGAGAACGACGTGAACGCCGAAGGCGCATCAGACACCGCGACAGACACTTCAACTGGCGATGAGAACGGATCGCCCCCCACCGAGACCCCATGATGAAACGACTCCTCGCGCTCACCGCCCTGTGTTTTGCTCTCCACGCGCAGGCGCAGACAGCGGCCTCCGCAGCGGCGGCAACAGCGGCTCCGGCGGCTCCGACTTCTGCCGCGAAGAAGGAGCTGGTCAAGAAGCTGCTGCAGTTGCAGCAAGCCAATTTCGACGGGCTGTCGCGCAGCATCGTCGAGCGTCCGGCCTTTCAGCTGATGCAGGCGGCCGGGCAGGCGCTGCAAACCCAGGTGCCCGCCGACAAGCGCGAAGCAACAGGCAAGCAGATCGAGACCGACATCAAGAAATTTGTCGACGATTCGTCTGCCATCCTGCGCGACCGCACGGCCAAGCTGGTGCCGACGACCTTCGGCAGCGGACTGGAGGAAAAATTCACCGAAGACGAGTTGAAGCAGTTCATCGCCTGGACCGAATCGCCGGTCAACAAGAAATTCCAGCAGCTTCTGCCCGACATCCAGACCGCCTTCATGCAGAAGCTCGCAGCTGAAACATCGCCGTTGCTCGACCCGAAATTCCAGGCCGTGCAGCAGAAGGTGCGCAACACGCTGACCACGGCCATCGGAAACGCGTCCACTGGCGCAGCCCCGGCCAGTTCACCAGCGAAAGCGACCAGCAAGTAAGGCGTCCATGGCCCGACCGTTCAATTTTTCGGCCGGTCCGGCTGCCCTTCCGCTGGAGGTTCTGAAACAGGCCGCGGCCGAGATGCTGGATTGGCACGGCAGTGGTGTCAGCGTGATGGAGATGAGCCATCGCGGGAGCGACTTCATGTCGATCTGCGAGCAGGCCGAGCATGACCTGCGCGAGTTGCTGGCGATGCCGGCATCGTTTCGCATCCTGTTCATGCAGGGCGGCGGACTCGGCCAGAACGCGATCGTGCCGATGAACCTGATCGGCCGCGCGACCAGCCACACCGCCGATTTCGTGCTGACCGGCTCGTGGTCGATCAAGTCGCAGGTCGAGGCCCAGCGGTACGGGCAGGCGCATGTCGCTGCGAAGCTCGACGACGTGCGTCCTGTGCGGCTGCCGCCAACATCGGCCTGGCAGTTGAGCGCGAACCCTTCCTATGTTCACCTGTGCAGCAATGAAACCATCGACGGCATCGAGTTCCAGGAACTGCCCGACCTGCGCACACTCGGCTGTGACGCACCGCTGGTGATCGATTGCTCGTCGCACATCGCGTCGCGCCCCATCGACTGGCGCCGCGTCGGCCTGGCCTATGCCGGCGCACAGAAGAACATTGGCCCGGCCGGCCTGACGCTGGTGATCGTGCGCGACGAATTGCTCGGTCACGCGCTGTCCATCTGCCCCTCGGTGTTCGACTACCGCACCGTCGCCGACCAGGGCTCGATGTTCAACACGCCGCCGACCTATGCGATCTACATCGCCGGGCTGACGTTTCAGTGGCTGAAACGCCAGACCGAATCGGGGCTGACCGGGCTGGCGGCGATCGAGGTACGAAACATCGCGAAGGCAAAGCTGTTGTACGACTGCATCGACGGCTCCCGCCTGTACCGCAACGAGGTCGACCCGAGTTGCCGCTCGCGGATGAATGTGCCGTTTTTCCTGGCCGACGAGTCGCTGACCCAGCCCTTCCTGGCGCAGGCGCGCGAGGCCGGCTTGTTGCAACTGAAGGGACACAAATCGGTTGGCGGCCTGCGGGCCAGCCTGTACAACGCAATGCCGATCGAAGGCGTGCAGGCGCTGGTCCGACACATGCATGCGTTCGAGGCGAACCATGCCTGAGCCGACCACCCCACCCCACCCGGAACTGCTGACGCTGCGCACGCAGATCGACGCGATCGACCGCGAACTGCTGGCGCTGCTGAACCAGCGCGCCGCGCTGGCGCTGCAGGTGGGTGAGGTGAAGAAGAAGGAAGGCTCGGTGGCGTTCCGCCCGGAGCGCGAGGCCCAGGTGATCGACGGCTTGAAGGCTGGCAACCCCGGCCCGCTGGCGTCCGACAGCGTGGCACCGATCTGGCGCGAAATCATGTCGGCCTGCCGCGCACTGGAAACGCCGACGCGGGTGGCCTACCTCGGCCCGGCCGGCACCTTCAGCGAGGCAGCCGCGCTCGGCTTCTTCGGCTCGTCGATCGTCAAGGTGCCCTGCAGCAGCATCGACGAGGTGTTCCGCTCGACCATCGCCGGCGCGGCAGATTTCGGTGTGGTGCCGGTCGAGAACTCCACCGAGGGCGTGGTGGCTCGCTCGCTCGACCTGTTCCTGACGACGCCGCTGTTCATCATCGGCGAGACCAGCCTCTTCGTGCGGCACAACCTGCTGCGCCGGGAGAACTCGCTGGACGGCATCGAGGCTGTCTGCGCTCATCCGCAGGCGCTGGCGCAGTGCCAGGGCTGGCTCAACACCCACTTGCCGAATGTCGAGCGGCGGCCGGTGTCGAGCAATGCCGAAGGCGCACGGCTGGCCAGCCTGGATGCGCGCCTCGCGGCAGTGGCCGGCGACCGCGCGGGCAGCGAGTTCGGCCTGCATGTGGTGTTACCCGCGATTCAGGACGACGCCCACAACCGCACCCGCTTCGCAGTGGTGACCGACCCGCAGCGCCATCCGCAGCCGCAGGCCTCGGGGCACGATTGCACCAGCCTGGTCGTGTCGGTCGCCAACCGACCAGGCGCGGTCTACGACATGCTGATGCCACTGAAGGCCCATGGCGTGTCCATGAGCCGCTTCGAATCGCGGCCGGCCCGTTCAGGCCAGTGGGAGTACTACTTCTACATCGACGAGCAGGGCCACCCGAGCCAGCCCGAGGTCGCCCAGGCCCTGCAGGAGTTGCGCGGCGTCTGCGCGTACTTCAAGCTGCTCGGCACCTACCCAATCGACGTGCACTAGGATGAAAACTGCCGTGTGGACGTCAGTTCTCGGTCCTTTGCGAAGGTTCGTTCGCAGCAGGTCATGTTCCGCGCGAGAGCGGTGCGGCGTGGTGCAGTGTTCCGTTCATGTCTCCCGGGCCGGTTCGCCATGCTTACGCTTCGGGCAAGAGCAATCCGGCCCTCCTCCTTTACTTCACTCCACACGGCACCCCACCACACCGCTCTGGGCGCCACCGTGGCCGTTGAAGGCCGTTGAAGGCAACGGTGGTTCGCTGCGGAGGCTGCCGGGTGACCGGCCTAGCGAAGTAAAGGAGGCGGGCCGAATCGACTCGACTCGAAGCGCCTGGGCAGTGAACCGGCCCGGGGGACATGAGCGGAGCCGGTCACCCGGTAGCCTCCGCTTGCGCAGACCGATGCCTGCGGGAACATGTCTGCGAACGACTGCAACTTGCCGGAAGCGGAGCCTCGCCCACAGGCGTTCGGTTCATGCGTCGTGGATCCTACGACGCAAGGTGGAAAACTGACATGTTCAATCAGTTGGGTGTGATCGGCTGTGGCCTGATGGGCGGATCGTTCGCGCTGGCGCTGCGCCGCGCAGGGCTGGTCAAGCGCGTGGTCGGCTACAGCAAGTCACCGTCGACCAGCGAGAAGGCGCGGCGCATGGGCGTCATCGACCAGGCCGCCGAATCGGCGCTGCTGGCGGTGTCGGGCTCCGACATCGTGCTGATGGCGGTGCCTGTTGCGGCCAGCGAAGCGACCTTCCGCGCGATCCGCCACCTGATCGAGCCCGGCGTGCTGCTGATGGACGTGGGCTCGACCAAGCGCGATGTCGTCGATGCAGCGCGCCGTGTGCTGAAAGAAGCGCTGCCGAACTTCGTGCCGGCACACCCGATCGCTG
>JAYVEB010000144.1:0-4218 GCA_043749095.1 Burkholderiales bacterium
TGTACGGCGCGCGCATTTCCTTGTTGGTCGGGCTCGCGTCGGTGCTGGTGTCGATGGTCGTCGGTGTCACGCTCGGCCTGCTGTCGGGCTATGTGGGCGGCAAGACCGATGGCTTCCTGATGCGCGTGTGTGATGTGATGCTGTCGTTCCCGGCGATCCTGGTCGCGCTACTGATCGATGGCATCGGCCGTGCGCTGTTTCCGCTGTCGCACGACGCGCTGGCCTATGCGGTGCTGATCCTCGCGATCTCGCTGACCGGCTGGGTGCCCTATGCACGCACCGTGCGCGGCAGCGCCATGGTCGAGCGGCAGAAGGAGTACGTGCAGGCCGCGCGCGTCATCGGCGTGGCGCCGTTGCGCATCATGCGGCGCCATGTGCTGCCCAATGTGCTGGGGCCGGTGATGGTGCTGGCGACCTTGCAGGTGGCGACAGCCATCCTGATCGAGGCGACCTTGTCCTTCCTCGGCGTCGGTGTGCCGCCGACCTCGCCGTCGCTCGGCACGCTGATCCGCATCGGCAACGACTTTCTGTTCTCCGGCGAGTGGTGGATCACGGTGTTCCCCGGCGCGATGCTGGTGCTGATCGCGCTCAGCGTGAACCTGCTGGGCGACTGGCTTCGGGATGCACTGAACCCCGGTTCGCGCTGAGATGAACGACCTTCTCGAAGTCGATCAGCTGTGCGTCGAGTTCACCACGCGCCACGGCAGCCTGCGTGCGTTGTCCGACGTGTCGTTCGGCATCGCGCCGAGCGAGGTGCTGGGCATCGTCGGTGAATCCGGTGCGGGCAAGTCGCTGACCGGCGCGGTCATCATCGGCTTGCTGCAGGCACCTGGCCGCATCAGCAGTGGCCGCATCGTCTTCGACGGCCAGCGCATCGACACGCTGCCCGACGACGCGATGCGCCGCCTGCGCGGCCGGCAGATCGGCAGCATCTTCCAGGACCCGATGACGGCGCTGAACCCGCTGTTGACGATCGGCCATCAACTGGTCGAGACGATACGCACACACCTGCCGCTGAGCGAGGCCGAGGCGGTGGCTCGCGCGGTGAGCCTGCTCGAAGAGACTGGCATCAGCGGCGCCTCGCAGCGGCTGGCTCAGTACCCGCACCAGTTCTCGGGTGGCATGCGGCAACGGGTCGTCATCGCGCTGGCGCTGGCCGCCGGGCCGCGCCTGCTGATTGCCGACGAGCCGACCACCGCGCTCGATGTGTCGGTGCAGGCGCAGGTGATCGCGCTGTTGAAGCGGCTGTGCCGCGACAAGGGCATGGCGATGATGCTGGTCACGCACGACATGGGCGTGATCGCTGAAGCTTGCGACCGCGTCGCGGTGATGTACGCCGGGCGCATCGTCGAGATCGGGCCGGTGCGCGAGGTGATCCACAGCCCGGCGCATCCGTACACCATCGGGCTGATGGGTGCGATCCCGTCGATGAGCGGCGAGCGCGAGCGGCTGCTGCAGATCGACGGCGCGATGCCGCGCCTGGGTGAGATTCCAGAGGGCTGCGCCTTCCACCCGCGCTGTCCGCGGGCCTGGGCGCGCTGCCGCAGTGAGCGGCCCGAGCTGATGCCCGTCAGCGCGAGCCGCGCGGCCTGCTGGTTGCACGACGTGGAGTCGTCGCGATGACGACGCCGATGGCCTCGCCGCTCGTCGAGGTGCGCAACCTCGGCAAGACCTTCGATGTGTCTGCGCCGTGGCTGGCGCGGGTGATCGAGCGCCGCGCGCCGCAGTTTGTGCACGCGGTCGATGGCGTCAGCTTCACGATTCCGCGCGGACAGACGCTGGGCTTGGTCGGTGAATCGGGCTGCGGCAAGAGCACGGTGGCGCGCCTGCTGGTCGGCCTGTACAAGCCCACGTCGGGTCAGGTGCGGCTGGACGGCATCGACATGACGCAGGCCTTCGCGTCAGGGCCGGCCGGCGCGCTGCGCAGGCGCTTGCAGATGATCTTCCAGGACCCGTATGCGAGCCTGAACCCGCGCTGGAGCGTCGCCGACATCGTCGCTGAACCGCTGCTCGAGCATGGCTTGCTGTCGGGCCGCGCCGCGCAGCGCGAGCGCGTGGCCGAACTGCTGGCCTCGGTCGGCCTGTCCGCCAACGATGCGGCCAAGCTGCCGCACCAGTTCTCCGGCGGGCAACGACAGCGCATCTCGATCGCGCGCGCACTGGCGTCGAACCCCGAGTTTCTGGTGTGCGACGAGCCGACCTCGGCGCTCGATGTGTCGGTGCAGGCGCAGGTGCTGAACCTGATGCGCGACATGCAGCAACACCACGGGCTCACTTACCTGTTCATCTCGCACAACCTCGCGGTGGTGCGGCATGTGGCCGATCAGGTCGGCGTGATGGTGCTGGGCCGCATCGTCGAGCTGGCCGACCGCCACACGCTGTTCTCGCGACCGATGCATCCGTACACCCGGATGCTGCTCGACGCGATCCCCGATGTGGCGATGAGCGGCCGCGCGCGGCAGCCAGTGCAGGGCGACCTGCCGAACCCGCTGCAGCCACCCAGCGGTTGCAGCTTCCATCCGCGCTGCCCGCACGCCAATGAACGCTGTCGCGTCGAACGGCCGGCGCTGCAAACGATCGACGGCGTGCAGGTGGCCTGCCACGCGGCGGAAGAAGGGCGATTGCCGTGAGGCTTGAGCCGGCTGGCAGGCGCTGGCCACCGGCAGCTTTCGGGAGCCTCACCTGGCCAAGCTCACCACGTCTCGACATCTTCGGTCGATCACACACGCGGCCCTGACGCTCGGATGGTCTCCGCGCAGGCGCAAGACAACGCTTTTGAAAGCAGCAAGCTTAGGCGCGCGCGAGCTGTTCGAGCAATTCGCCGACATGTTCGGCCGTGGGTTGCTCGACGGTGCGAAAGGCCAGCTGGCCCTGACGATCGAACAGGTAAACCTGCGAGGTATGGGTGCCAGCGTTCGGGGGCGCCCCGCGCAGAAACTCGCCCAATGCGCCGACATCCTGCACGCGCGGCACGGCGGCGCGCCAGCGCGGCGTTCGGCCGAAGCGCTCGAGCCAGGCACGAAGCGCCTGCGGGCTGTCGCCCAGGGGGTCCACCGTCAGGCTGATGAGTTGGGCGTCGGCCGCGCGCAGGTTGCGCGCCGCGGCGGCGAAGACCGCCCCCTGGATCGGGCAGCTCGTCGCGCAGCCGGCGAACATGAGCTGTACCGCGCTGACCTTGCCAAGCAGTCGCGCGCGCAGCGTGGTGACGCCACCGTCGGCGTCGGTCAGCGGCCAGCTCGGAACCGCCTGGCGCGGCAGCACCAGACCACGTGGCGGCGCCGTGCTCGCTCGGCTGCGACCGCTGCCGACCAGCCCGGTCGCGAGCGCCGCGCCCAGCGCTTGGCGACGACTCAGAACCAAGGCCATCGCTGCGCGCTCAGGGCTTTGCGGCAACGTTCACCGAGCTGTATCTGCTCGTCGGTGAGCTCTTCGCCCCAGGGTGGCATCTTTGGCGAGCGACCCATCTTCTCGCCGCCCAGGCGCACGATCAGCGCCAGGTAGGCGTCGTTCTTGTCAGTGGCGCGCAGGTTGGCCGGCCGCGGCGTGTACAGGCGGGCCGCACGGCCGTTGCCGTCGGCGTTGATGCCGTGGCACGTGACGCAGTAGTTGGCATAGACGAGGCCACCGCGGAAGGCCGCGGCGTCGGCGCTGTCGCGCGGCAGCAGCGGGCCCTGCGGCACCGGCTGCGCGCTGGCTGACGCCGCGACCAGCGTCAGCACCACCGCGACAGCGCCGAGCAGCAGCGCCCCCGAGCGCAGGCTCGCGCGAGGCTTCATTTCTCTACCTCGATCGTGAGCGTCATGTCAGGATGGATGGCGCACTCGACCTCGACCGTGCCGACCTTGTCGAAGGTCACACTCTTGGCCCCCCCTGAGGGTAAGAGCCGAGGTCGAAGCCCTTGGTGGCGGACAGCGAGAACACGTTGTGCGAGAACGCGTCCTCATTGACGAACTTGACTGTGTCGCCGAGCTTGACCTTGAGCTTCGTGGTGCTGAAGGCCTTGCCCTTTTGCGCGACCACGTACTCGGCCGCCAGCGCCGGGGTGGCGAGGCTGACGTTGAGGGCCAGCGCCAGTGCGGTGGCAACCTGGGGAAGGTGTTTGAAAGCCATGAATCATTTTCCTTCCTGATCAGCAAGAATGTTCAGCTATCCCAGGTGGTAGCTCACGCTATGAGCTATCTGTCTGAGAAGATGCTCCAACCTGAACAGGAGGTTGGC
>JAYVEB010000145.1:0-4208 GCA_043749095.1 Burkholderiales bacterium
TGCCTTGCTCGACGGCCTGCTGGACTCTCAAGCCCAGGGCCGCTGGCAGGCCGACGAGGACAGCGAACAGCGTCGGCTGGCGCTGCTGCCGCAGGCCGCTCCGCGAACCTGGGACCAGCTGATGCATGACCCGGTCTATCAGCGGGCGCTGGAACGGCTGCCTTGAAGACCCGCATCCCCCAATGAAAACGGCGCACCGAGGTGCGCCGTTTTCACATCGATAGCGAGATCAGGCCACCGGTGGTGTGTCGTCCTGCACCTCGAAAGGCAGCTTCACCTGCGACAGATCGCGACGTGTTTCGACCAGCACCAGCGGGCCGTCGTTGATCGCAGCGACCGGCTTGGGCACCCGTGCCTCATGCACCGGCTTGACCTCGCCGGCCATCGCCTCCTGTGCCGCGCGAATCTTTGCGGCATCGGAATTGACCCACTGCAGACCGGCGGTTTCGGCCACCGCTTGCAGGGCGTCGGTTTCGAGCACGAAGGAGGCGGCGATCGGAGCCGGCGCAGCGGCTGCTGACGGAGCGGCGACCACGACCGGCGCGGGTTCTGGCGCCGGTACGGGCTGGGGCACCACCGCTACCACAGATTCCGGTGCTGCCTCGACAACCACCGGACTGGCCGCGGGCGCCACCTCGGTCACCGGTGCTGGAGCCTCGTCGTAGGCCGCGGCCACCGGCGCAGCGGTCCAGGTGGCAGCGGGCGTGGCGTCAGCTGAAACGCTCGACGGCGATTCGATAACCTCACCCTCCACCGATTCAGCCGCAGTCACACCACCGCTGCCGGATTCCCCGTCGGCGCGAGGTTCTTCGCGGTCGCGGCGGTTGCGCCCCCCGCGGCTGCGACGGCGGCCATCACGCTGCCCGCCGTCGGGTGCTTCGCCAGCAGCGACCGGCAGCGGATCGCCGCCTTCGGCCACATCCGCATCGGCGGCTGTGGCCGTCGTGGCGTCTGACTCGGCACTTGGCTCACCGTTGGCTGGTTCTGCACGCATCGGATCGCGATCACGTCCGCCACGGCCGCCACGGCGACGACGACGCCCGCCCTCATGGGCCTCGGTTCCTTCGGTCGCATCGGCACCCGGCGCAGCCACGTCGGCTTGCGAATCGACGAAGGCCGCTGCGGCCAATGGCAGCTCATCCGTTGCCACATCGCTGCCGGTCGGCGCGGCGCGCGCATCGCGCTCCTGACGCTCTGCGCGACCGCCTCGGCCGCCACGGCGTCCGCCGTCGCGGCCTTCGGCAGACGACTCTCCGCGGGCTTCAGGGCGGGAATCACCTCGTTCCGGCCGCTCACCGCGACCTTCGGGCCGCTGGCCACGGGCTTCGCGCGGGGCGCTGGCGTCGGTGGCTGCCGCATCGTCAGGGCGTTCGCCTCGACCACCGCGTGCGCCACGACCCTCGCGAGGGTCACCACGGCCTTCTGAACGACCTTCGGTTCCACGCTCACCACGTCGGCCGCCGCGTCCGCCACGGCCACCGCGATCGCCCCGTTCGGAACGCTCGCCACGACCCTCAGGCGTTGCGGTCGGTTTCGCAGTGGTTGATACCGCAGGCTTGAGCACCGGGGTCGGTGTGCCGCCGCCAAACAGGCGCGACACCCAGCCGAAGAAGCCGCCACCGGCGGCAGGCGCTGCCGCCGCGCGGGGGGCAGCCATCGGCGCCGCCGTGGTGACGGGGGCGACCGGAGCCGCTGCGGGCTTCGGAATCGCCGCCGGTGCGGGCGTCTCGGGCAGCACGCCCTTGATCACCGGCTCCTGCTTCGCGGCGGTCTTCTCGCGTCGGGTGACGGCGGGCTCCTCGCTCGCCTCTTCGATCATGGTGTAACTGGCCTGCAGGTTTTCCAGGCGCGGGTCGTCGTGGCGCAGGCGTTCGAGCCGGTAGTTCGGCGTGTCGAGGTTCTTGTTCGGCACCAGTAGCACGGTGACGCGCTGCTTCAGCTCGATCTTGGTGATCTCGGTGCGCTTTTCGTTGAGCAGGAAGCTGGTCACTTCGACTGGCACCTGCACGTGCACCGCGGCGGTGTTTTCCTTCATCGACTCTTCCTGCACCATGCGCAGGATCTGCAGCGCGCTGGATTCGGTGTCGCGGATGTGGCCGGTGCCGTTGCAGCGCGGGCAGGTGATGTGACTGCCTTCGGACAGCGAGGGGCGCAGGCGCTGGCGGCTCAGTTCGAGCAGGCCGAACTTGCTGATGGTGCTGAACTGCACGCGGGCGCGGTCCGGACGCAGCGCTTCGCGCAAGCGGGTCTCGACTTCGCGCCGGTTCTTCGACTCTTCCATGTCGATGAAGTCGACGACGATCAAACCACCCAGGTCGCGCAGCCGCATCTGGCGCGCGATCTCGTCGGCTGCTTCGAGGTTGGTGCGGGTCGCGGTTTCCTCGATGTCAGAACCTCGGGTCGAACGGGCGGAGTTGACGTCCACCGAGACCAGCGCCTCGGTGTGGTCGATGACGATCGCGCCACCCGAGGGCAGGTTGACCGTGCGCGAGAATGCTGTTTCGATCTGGTGTTCGATCTGGAAGCGGGAGAACAGCGGCGCGTCGTCGCGGTAGCGCTTGACCTTGGATGCCGTCTCCGGCATTACATGGGTCATGAACTGCATCGCCTGGTCGTAGATGTCGTCCGTGTCGATCAAGATCTCGCCGACATCAGCGGTGAAGTAGTCGCGGATGGCGCGGATCACCAGCGACGATTCCTGGTAAATCAGGAACGCGCCCTTGCCCGCCTTGGAAGCGCCGTCGATGGCGTCCCACAGCTTGAGCATGTAGTTCAAATCCCACTGCAGCTCGGGCGCGCTGCGGCCGATGCCGGCGGTGCGGGCGATCAGGCTCATGCCTTTCGGATACTCGAGCTGGTCGAGGTTTTCCTTCAGCTCCTCGCGGTCTTCACCCTCGATGCGGCGCGACACGCCGCCGCCGCGCGGGTTGTTCGGCATCAGCACCAGGTAGCGGCCGGCCAGGCTGACCATCGTGGTCAGTGCGGCGCCCTTGTTGCCGCGCTCTTCCTTCTCGACCTGCACCAGCAGCTGATCGCCTTCGTGGATCGCGTCCTGGATGCGCGCGGTGCGCACGTCGACGCCGTCGCGGAAATAGTTGCGCGAGATTTCCTTGAACGGCAGGAAGCCGTGGCGGTCTTCGCCGTAGTCGACGAAACAGGCTTCGAGCGAAGGCTCGACGCGGGTCACGACCGCCTTGTAGATGTTGCCCTTGCGCTGTTCGCGCCCTTCGATCTCGGTTTCGAAGTCCAGCAATTTCTGGCCATCGACAATGGCCAGGCGACGCTCTTCGGGCTGCGTCGCATTGATCAGCATGCGTTTCATGGGTGCTCCTGTGCTGCCGACCCGCAGGTCGGCGCTTCGATCAACATGCCGACACCGAACCTCGGTGCCGACTCATCGATGCACGAGAAACCTCAGAGAGCCCGACAGGAATCGCCCTGGACTGCGAACGACCGCAAGGGTCGTTGGTGCAGCGTTGGCGCTTGCGTGTCAGTGCTTACTGCGGAGCCTGAGGCTGACCGTCGGGCTGTACGCCATGGGGCGCAAGCGCGTGGGCCAGCAGGGCCGGTCGCACACCCACTGCCCGGTCTTGCTGCAGGGCTGCCGATCCGCAGCCCGATACCGGGGCCATCGCAGAACGGCGCATCTTGCGCGAGGAAGGGTTGTAGGAAGTCGACATCCGCAGGGTCACTGGACGCGGGCCACAGCTCGGATGCGCCCGACCCGAGGGTCGACTTACACCGGTCTGCAACCTGAAAACCTTGGTTTCTTCCGAAACATCGCTTCGGAGGCTCGTTCTTCGTTTTCTCTGCCGCAACCCATCTGGACTGCCCGGTCACTCGGGGACGGGGCCCGTCGCACTTGGAGTGCGTTGCATCACTGGATGGTCGGAACTCATGTCCCAACCGCCACGGCGCGCTGAAAGAGCGCAGGTAAACTCAAGAAAATCAAACACTTACAGCGCAAACGTGGTCGGAACGATTATAGGGGCCAAAAACGGGCGCGGAGCCACTTCTGCGAGCCTGGTGTCAGAGGCTCCGACGGTGTTGCGCGTGCGGGTCGATGAGGGGTCGGAAGGCCAGCGGCTCGACAATTTCCTGATCAGGCTGCTCAAGGGCGTGCCCAAGACCCACGTCTACCGAGTCATCCGTTCGGGTGAGGTGCGTGTCAACAAGGGGCGCGCGGCGGCCGACACCCGCCTGACGCT
>JAYVEB010000146.1:0-4136 GCA_043749095.1 Burkholderiales bacterium
TTGAAATCGATGGCACTCATGATGCCGTCGCCGAACTCTTCGTGGATCAGCGCCTTGAAGGTCGTGCCGTAGACGCTGACCAACTCATAGAACCGGTAGATCAGCGGATCGGTCGGTACGGCGGTCGGCAGTGAGCCCCGGTACGGCACCTCCTGCAGCCATTTTTCGGCATCGGCCGGGAGCTCGAAAATTCGGGCGATGACGCCGGCCTGTGCTGCGTTGAAAGTCATCTGGCCGAGACAACCCGCCGTGACCCACTCCTTGCTCATGCCCACTTCCCTGGCGACATCGTCCCATTTCAGGCCTTTCCTGACTTTGGCTTCGATGATCATTTCGGTGACGTCGTTTCGGTTCATGGTGGCTCGCTGCGTAAGGTGGAGGTGGTCAAAAAAGGAAGCACAAAGTCGATCATGACGGCGTTCATAGTGCCCTGCTGGCGTTTCAAGGTCACCCAAGGCAAGAAGCAAATTTCGCGCCACCCTGCGGTGGAATCGGTACCGCCGGCGGCGCGCACCTCACCAATGACAACGCTGTTTGCTATCCTGAATCGATGCCTGAACAGATGAATCCTCCCGCCGCCGGCCCCGTTGCCGACCCACCCTGGCGCGACCAGGAATTTCTGTTGATGAGCGAGGTGATGCGCCTGGTCGGGCAAAGTCTGGCGCCCCAGGTGGTGCTGCGCGAGATGCTGCACCTGCTGTCGGAACTGCTGGGCCTGAACCGCGGCCGAGTGGTGCTGGCCGACGGGGTCGACGTGGCTGACAGCGGCCGCGCAGCCCGCGCGCAGCCCGGGCCGTCGTCGATCCGTTACGCCTACGGCCTCACGAAAGCCGAGATCGCAGGTGGGCACTACGCCGCGGGCGAAGGAATCACCGGCGCCGTGCTGGCCACCGTGTCAGGCCATGATCGTGCAGGACATTGACGCCGAGCCGCGCTTCCTGTTTCGTGCCGTTGAGCGTGCCAGCCTGCCGCAGGAAACGGTTTCGTTCATCGCCTTGCCGATCGAGGTCGACCGCCGCACGGTCGGTGTCCTGGGCGTGCACCGCATTCGGCGGCGCCACCGCCTGCTCAGTGACGATGTCGCCGTGCTGAAGATCCTGGCCACGCTGGCCGGTCAACTGCTGCAACTGAGTTCGCTGGTTGAAGAAAAAACCCGCGTGCTCGAAGCCCGCAATGCACTGCTGACGCGAGCACTCGAATCGGCGGCGGCGCGCTACGGAATCATCGGCACCTCGCCGGCCCTGCTGCAGGCCCTGGGCGAACTGGAGCGCGTGTCGCAAGCCACCGCCAGCGTGTTGCTGCTGGGTGAATCGGGCACCGGCAAGGAGCTGTTCGCACGTGCCGTGCACCTGGCCAGCCTGCGACGTGGCGCCCCTTTCATCAAGGTGAACTGCGCAGCCATTCCCGAGACCTTGTTCGAGTCCGAGCTGTTCGGCCACGAGCGCGGCGCTTTCACGGGCGCGGTGACGGCGCGGGCCGGCTGGTTCGAGCAGGCCGATCGCGGCACGATCTTTCTCGACGAGATCGGCGAGTTGCCGCTGCAAATGCAGGCCAAGCTGCTGCGCACCCTGCAGGAAGGCAGCATCGTGCGGCTAGGCGGCAAGCGCGAAACCGTGGTGGATGTGCGGCTGGTGGCAGCCACCAACCGCAATCTCGAAGCCGATGTCGAGCGCGGCCTGTTCCGGCGCGACCTGTTCTACCGGCTCAACGTGATCCCGATCCGCTTGCCCTCGCTGGCCCAGCGGCGCGAAGACATCCGGCCGATCGCCTTGCACTTCCTGAACCGCACCAACCAGGCCAACCAGCGCAACGTGTACCTGGCTCCCGAAGCGCTGGACGCACTGGAGGCCCATCCGTGGCCGGGCAACATCCGCGAACTGGCGAACGTGATCGAGCGCATCGTGCTGCTGGCGAACGGCACGGTGATTTCACGCGCCGAGGCTGAACGCTTTTTGCCGGCTGCGACGGCTCCGTCGTCCATGCCGACTTCAACGCAGCAGATGCCCGAGCTGTTGCCGCGCACTTCGCCTCACGTCGCTGCCGCCCATCCGCTTGTGCGCGAGTACCGGGCAGCGCACTCGCACAGCGCCCACGAGTTGCGCTCAGCGCTGCTTCAGCACGGCGGCAACCAGTCGCGCGCGGCGCAGTCGCTGGGCATGACCCCGCGCCAGTTCGGCTACCGCTGGCGCAAGTGTTCCGACACCGAACCCACGGCCTGATCGGGCCTGTTTAAAAAGATTCATTCGACAGATTGGCGACAAGTTGTCGCCAATCTGTCGAATGAGCAGGCGACGAACAAGCGCCCGTGCGCGCCATCAATCCGGGCTTCAGCGGTGAAGTTCAACCGATTCAGGGGCTTTTGGCGCAGTTGGCACGCGAGTTGCCGATACGGAGCAACCCCCAACCCTCCGGAGAACCTGATGAGCACACCCAAGGTCCTGATTTCAGTCACTGAACTCGACGCTTTGATGAAAAGCGAAGCCGTGGTCATGATCGACACGCGTGACGCCGACGCCTATCAGTCCGGCCACATCCCCGGCGCCGCGAACCTGCGGGAAATCTTCACGTTCCTTGCGACTTCGACCGCCGAAGGCCTGCTGGAACTGAAAGGAACATTCGAGCAACACTTTGGCGCCATCGGCCTGTCGGGCATTGAAACCGCGGTGTTCTATGAAGACGCACTGAACAGCGGCTACGGCCAGTCGTGCCGCGGCTATTACCTGCTGACCTGGCTCGGCTACCCAAAAATCAAGGTACTCAACGGCGGCTACTCGGCCTGGAAAGCCTCCGGCATGAGCACGTCGATCGACGCGGTGGAGCCCAAAGCGGCGGCCTTCCCCACCGATCTGACGATGGCCGACGTGATGTTGACCAAGGACGAGATGCTGGCCGCACTGGGCACCGACACCGTGCTGCTCGACGTGCGCGACATCGACGAATGGATCGGCGACAGCTCGTCTCCCTACGGCAAGGATTACGCCCCGCGCAAGGGCCGCATCCCCGGTGCCAAGTGGCTGGAGTGGTACCGGTTCATGAAGCCTTCGGCGCAGGGCCCGATGATCAAGTCACCCGACGAAGTGAGGGCCGAAGCCGCCACCGCGGGCATCTCCACCACCGACACGGTCTACCTGTACTGCTTCAAGGGCGCCCGGGCGTCGAACACTTTCCTGGCATTGAAGCAGGCCGGTTTCGATGACGTGCGCATGTACTTCGGTTCGTGGAACGAATGGTCGCGCGACCCGGCACTGCCGATCAAAAGCGGCCTGCCGTTCGTTCAGCACACGCCGAAGCAGGCACTCACCGCCTGAGCCAGCACCTTCACCTCCACCCGAACCTGCGCCGAACCCAAATCCGCACCTGACCGCGAAAGCACCCAGCACCATGTCCGCCGTTATTCAAGACTCTGTCACCACGGTCAAAACCACCCTGCGCCCGATCGACCGCGATGGGCTGTTGGCCTTCGCCGAAAAGGGCCGAAACAATCCGGCCTCGCGCGGCACGAACAAGGTGCACACAGTGGTGGACGGCCAGTTCCGCACCCTCAATCAGGTCGGGCAGCACGCGCCCGTGGTGGTGGACGAGCCGCCGCACCTGTTCGGGCAGGACACCGCACCGGCGCCCGGCGAGATGGTGCTGTGCGCGCTCGGCGGGTGCCTGGCCGTGGGCATCACGGCAGTGGCGACGTGGAAGCAGGTTCAGCTCAGCAAGCTCGAACTCTTTCTCGAAGGTGACATCGGCAATCCAGCGGCGTGGGGCGCCGGGGGTGCCAGCAAGGCGCCGTCGGAGATGGGTTTCCAGGCGATCCGCGTGAAAGTGGTGATCGAAGGCGACGCGTCGCGCGAGGTGCTCGACGAGATTGTTCGGCATGCCAATGTGTATTCCCCGGTGGCCAACAGCATGCGCAACCCGATCGCGTTTGCCATCGACCTGACCTGACCTGACCTGACCTGATCCTGTCATTTTTCACTGGGGAAACGCCATGTCCGCCGTACTTGAAACCGTGAACGCCGAGATATGCCTGACCACAGCTGCAACGACAACTGCGGCCCCGACTGCCAACCGGGTCGGGATCAGGAAATCGAACGCAGCGATGCTGCAAGGGGTGCGGGAGTTGGCCGACGGCCCGCTTGCCGGGT
>JAYVEB010000147.1:0-12910 GCA_043749095.1 Burkholderiales bacterium
GTGGCTGTCGAGCGAGTCGATGTCGCGCAGAATTTGCCGCGCTTCCTCGAACTGCTCGGCGTTCAGCATGCGGCTGCGCATCATGAAGCTGACCGCGCGCCGGGTGTCCATCACATTGCGCCGGATGCGGCCGTTCAAGTCTTCCTCTTTCGCGATGGCCGACAGCGCCTCGGCGGCCATCGCATCGTTGACGTCTTCCTTCAGCACCCGCTGGCTGACTTTTTCGAGCGCGTCGTAGATGCCTTCCAAGGCATCGGCGCTGTACTCGGCATCGGCGTCATACAGCTTCAACAACACGTCCTTCGCGTCCTCGATCAGCGCCGGAATGCGCCGTGCGCGCAGCCGTAGCAGCCGGAACACCGGCAACTCCTCGCCGTGCACCGAGAACAACACGTTCTTGAACAGGATGAACGCGACCCGGACGTTGCGCGGCGTTTCGTCGTCATCGATCAGGAAGTCGCTACGTATGTGCAGCTCGCCGTTGTCTTCTTCGTAGAAGCGGGCCGACTCTTCCAGGTCATCGTCGACCGCATCATCGGGAATCGTGACGCCGAAATGCTGCGCGATCCAGCTTTTTTCCTCTGCCGTGGGCGCGTCGAGGTCGACCCACACCGGCAGCACATTGGACAGTGCGTCGCGGCTTTCAATCTCTTCCTGGAACAGCCGACCATGGGCCAGCGAAAAGACATTGAGCATGCAAGCTCCAGCGAAGCGACAGCAAAAATTATCGCATCGGGGCCTTGCGGACAAAGCGCACGCAAATCGATACCCGATGAATCGCTTTCCGCCTTGCCCGATTCGCCGATCAGGCGCAAGATCACTTCAGGTCGGTTTGTGCCAGCCGTTCATGGCGACAAAGCCTACCCTTGTGCCTCCTGTGTTTCATCCGTGCGAAAGGGGTTTTCATGAACTTGACGATCAGCGGCCATCACCTCGACATCACGCCCTCCTTGCGAGAGTATGTGCTTACCAAGCTGGAGCGGGTCACCCGCCACTTCGACCAGGTGGTAGACATCACAGTGTTGTTGTCGGTCGAAAAGCTGAAGGAAAAGGAACGTCGGCAAAAGGCCGAAGTCACACTACATGTCAAAGGCAAGGACATCTTCATCGAGCAATCGTGCGAGGACATGTACGCCGCCGTCGATCAGTTGATGGACAAGCTAGACCGTCAGGTGTGTCGCCATAAGGGCCGGTTGCAGGACCACCACCATGTGGCGGCAAAACGACTGGATGCCCAGGCGGCTTGACGGCTCTTGCGGCCACTACGATCATGGAAACAGCGGCCTGAGGGCTGCTGTTTCACTTTTGGCACACACCCCCCGACACCGGGGATTCAACGACATTGCTGCAACGCAACATCATGGGCACTATGCATTTCGGTCACCGGTCGCTCCGTCTCGAGCAGAGCCACGCGTCTTTTGGTACCCCCACGGCAGCGTGCGACGAGGCACAAGCCGAAGCTGCCGCTTGGACCCTCTGATGAACCGTCTCGCAGCCATCCTGCCCGCCAGCAATGTGCTGGTCGGCGTGGACGCCACCAGCAAGAAGCGTGTGTTCGAACACGTCGGCTTGCTGTTCGAAAATCAGCATGCGGTCGCGCGCGCGACTGTCACCGACAACCTGTTTGCGCGAGAACGGCTGGGCTCGACCGGCCTCGGCCATGGCGTGGCCATCCCGCACGGGCGCATCAAAGGCCTGAAAAACCCGCTGGCCGCGGTGCTCCGGGTGCAGCAGGCGATTCCGTTCGATGCGCCCGATGACGAGCCGGTCACGCTGATGATCTTTTTGTTGGTGCCTGAAGCCGCAACGCAGCGGCATCTCGAAATCCTGTCGGAGATCGCGGAGATGCTGAGCGACCGGGAACTGCGCGAACGCCTGAAGACCGAAAGCTCGGCGACCAGGGTGCACGAACTGATCGCGAATTGGGAACCGCTGAAGTCAGTGGCCTGAGGCTGCGCCCCACCGCCTCCCAGGTCGATCACACCGTGATCGCCGGCCGATCCGGGCTGCACACCTCTGCGACATGAAGCCCATTGTCATCAGCGCTGAAGCGCTGTTCGAACACCACCGCGCCGCGCTGCACTGGGAGTGGCTCGCCGGCCACGCGCACCCGGAACGCCGCTTCGACGAAGCGGCTGTGCGCAATGCCCAATCAGCAGCGGACCTGGTCGGCTATCTCAATTACATCCATCCGTACCGGGTGCAGCTGGTCGGCCGCCGCGAGGTCGCATACCTGCTCGACACGTCGCCGGAAGACCAGGAGCGGCGCATCCAGCGAATCGTCACGCTGGAGCCGCCAGTGGTCATCGTCGCCGACGGGCAGGTGCCGCCCGACCGGCTCGTCGCCATGTGCGATCGCGCAGCGATCCCGCTGTTCGTCACGGCCGAGTCGGCAGGCCAGGTCATCGACATGGTGCGCGGCTACCTGAGCCAGCTGTTCGCAGAACGCACCACGCGGCACGGCGTCTTCATGGACATCCTCGGTCTGGGCGTTTTGCTGACCGGCGAATCGGGGCTGGGCAAGAGCGAGCTGGGCCTGGAGCTGATCTCTCGCGGTCATGGCCTGGTGGCCGACGACGCGGTCGACATCTACCGGATGTCGCAGAGCGCCCTCGAAGGGCGCTGCCCGGAGCTGCTGATGAACCTGCTCGAAGTGCGTGGTATCGGGCTGCTCGACATCAAGGCCATCTTCGGCGAGACGGCGGTGCGGCGAAAGATGCGCGTCAAGCTGATCGTGCACCTGGTGCGCAAGGAAACGATGGAGCGCGAGTTCGAACGGCTGCCGTACGAGCCGCTGTACGAGAACATCCTCGATGTGCCAGTGCGCAAGGCGGTGATCGCGGTCGATGCGGGTCGCAATCTCGCGGTGCTGGTTGAAGCAGCGGTGCGCAACACGATCTTGCAGCTGCGCGGCATCGACACCTACAAGGAATTCATCGAGCGGCATCAGCGCGCACTCGAGCGCGGCACCGAATGACCCACTGAGCGACGGCCATCACCCAGGCGCCGTGCGCAGACTCAACGTGATTTGTGCGGGCAGTTTTTCTTGGCGCACACCGCATACAGCGACAGGGCGTGTTCCTGCAGATCAAAGCCGCGCGACTGCGTGACCGCGCGTTGCCGCTTTTCGATTTCGGCATCGAAAAACTCCTCGACACGGCCACAATCAAGACACACCAAATGATCGTGGTGCTTACCCTCATTGAGTTCAAACACCGACTTGCCGGATTCGAAATGGTTGCGCGACAGGATGCCGGCCTGTTCGAACTGCATCAAGACCCGGTACACCGTGGCCAGCCCGACATCAGAGCCTTCAGCGAGCAGAACCTTGTACACGTCTTCAGCAGTCAAGTGCCTCTGGGCGGTCTGCTGGAAGACCTCCAGGATCTTGATGCGCGGCAAGGTGGCTTTCAAGCCGCTGCTCTTCAGTTCGTCAGCATTCGACATGGTGGCTCCCGTGGGGCGATCGGGTCACAAGCCCCTCCCGCTAGAATGATTCGATCATATCGAGTCGGGTTTGCGGTGAGTGAATCCTTGAATCTTCCATGCCACTGATTTCAACGGTTCGCTCCTGTCTGCTGCTTGCCGCTGTTGGGGCGACGGCCGGGTTGGCCGGATGCGAGATGCTGGTGTCGAAAGAGCGCCTCACGAGCTTCGTGAAGCCGTACAGCGTCGAGGTCGTGCAGGGCAATGTGCTGACGAAAGAGCTGATCGCACGGGTGCAGATCGGCATGCCGAGAGCTCAGGTGCGCGATCAGCTCGGCTCGCCGCTGCTGACCGATGTATTTCACGGCGACCGTTGGGACTATGTGTTCACGATTCGCCGCCGTGGCACCGAGCCTCAGCGGCGCAGCGTCGTGCTGATGTTCGACGGTGACCGCCTGATCAGCATTGATACCGGCGGCGAACTGCCGGCCGAAGAAGCTTTCGTGGCATCGATCGATTCGGCATCGACTGGTGGCAAGCCGCCTCCGCTGGCGCTGAGCGCCGACGAGGTGCAGTCACTGAAGCCGCCACCGAAAGAGGCCGTGGTCGCGCCGCCGACCGTCCCACCAGGGCGCGTCTACCCACCGCTGGAGCCACCACGCTGATGGGTGTGCCGGCGGATGCATACGCGGCCGGTGCGGATCGGTTGAGAGTCGCCATCGCTGGCGCCTCGGGCCGCATGGGCCGCATGCTGATCGACGCGGTCATCGCGGCTGGCGATGACATGGTGCTCAGCGGTGCGCTGGATTTGGCCGACAGCCCTGCGCTCGGCCACGACGCCGCGGCCTTTGCCGGCCACGCAAGCGGCGTGACCATCACCGCCAACCTGCGCACTGGGCTGGCCAACGCGCAGGTGCTGATCGACTTCACGCGCCCCGCCGGAACGCTGGCGCACCTGGCCGTGTGCCGTGAGCTGGGCGTCAAGGCGGTGATCGGCACCACCGGCTTCACAGAGGCTCAGAAAGCCGAGATCGCTGACCACGCCCGCCACATCGCCATCATGATGGCGCCCAACATGAGCGTCGGCGTCAACGTGGTTCTCAAGCTTCTGGACAGCGCGGCGCGGATGCTCAGCGACGGCTACGACATAGAGATCATCGAGGCCCATCACCGGCACAAGGTCGATGCGCCCAGTGGCACCGCGCTGAAGATGGGCGAGGTGGTTGCTGCGGCACTCGGGCGCGACTTGAAGGACTGCGCGGTGTACGGGCGCGAAGGCCTGTCATCACCCGATGGCGGCGAACGCGATCCAAAGACCATCGGCTTCGCCACGATCCGTGGCGGCGATGTGGTCGGCGACCACACGGTGCTGTTCGCCGGCATCGGCGAGCGCATCGAAATCAGCCACAAGAGTTCAAGTCGTGCCACCTACGCGCAGGGCAGCCTGCGCGCCGCGCGCTTCCTCGCTGGGCGGGCCCGCGGCCTGTTCGACATGAACGACGTGCTGGGGCTGGCGTGATTCGCGACGCCGTCACGCCTGCGGAGACTGACACCCGATGAGCGGATTCAACCAATTCTGGGAACAAGGTGACCTCATCACGCGCAGCGTTGCGCTGCTGCTGCTGTTGATGTCGATCAGTGTCTGGGTGCTGATTTTCTGGAAGGGCTGGCTGCTGCGCCGCGTGCGCAGCGACATCGCCCGGGCGGTGCCGGCGTTCTGGGCCGCTGCCGATCTGCAAGCCGCACGCACACAGCTCGCCGCCTTCGACCGCGAGCAGGTGCTGACGCCCTTGCTGTCTGCTGCCACCGCCCAGCCGAATGCCCGCACGCTCGAAGCCCACGGACAGCGCACCTCGCAACTGACGCGCCGCCTGCGAGACGCCTTGCATGCGGTGCTCAGGCAGCTGCAGTTCGGCCAGGTGGTGCTGGCATCGATCGGCAGCACGGCACCGTTCATCGGCCTGTTCGGCACGGTGTGGGGCATCTATCACGCGCTGGTCAGCATCGCGTCCGCCGGCACGATCACCATTGAACGCGTGTCCGGCCCGGTCGGTGAAGCGCTGGTGATGACGGCAGCGGGCCTGGCTGTCGCGATTCCGGCGGTGCTGGCTTTCAACAACTTCGGCAAGATGGTCGGTGCCTGCGAGGCCGAGCTCGAAGGCTTTGCACACGATCTGCGGGAGATGCAGGCCGATACCGACATCAACGCGACGCCGGCACGGCGGGATTGACGATGGCCTTCGGACGCCTTGAACGCACCCCCGGCCCGCAGCCGATGAGCGACATCAACATGACGCCGTTGATCGACGTGATGCTGGTGCTGCTGGTGATCTTCATGATCACCGCACCGCTGATGACCAGCAGTCTGAAGCTGGATCTGCCCCAGTCCGATGCCGCGCAGCCCAGCGACACGCCGACCTTCATCGCGGTGTCGATCGACGCCAGCGGACACCTCTTCCTCGCCGACCAGGAAATCGACGCCACGGCACTGGCGCAACGGGTCATGCAACTGGCCCAGGCCAATCCACAGACCGAGGTGCAGCTGCGTGCTGATCAGGCGGTGCCGTACGGTCGCGTCGCCGAGTTGATTGGCATCGTTCAGAAGGGCGGGCTGACGCGGATCGGTTTCGTGGCGATCCCGCCGTCCACCGCTCACTGAGGCCTGATCAGTCTTCCTTCAGGTGCCCTGCCCGCTGCTGCTTGGTCTCGATGTAGCGCGCGTTGTAGGGGTTGACCGGTCCGTACAGGGCCAGCCGCTCCACCACCTCCACGCCACCCGCTTCGATCGCGGCGATCTTCTTCGGGTTGTTGGTCAGCAGGCGCACCTGCGTGATGCCCAATGACTTCAACATCGCCAGCGCGGGCGTGTAGTCGCGCTCATCGGCCATGAAGCCAAGGTAGCGGTCGGCGTCGATGGTGTCGAGCCCCTCGTCCTGCAAGCGGTAAGCGCGCAGCTTGTTCGCCAGGCCGATCGAGCGGCCTTCCTGCTGCAGGTACAGCAGCACGCCGCCGTGTTCTGCCAGCCGGGTGATGGCGCGGCGCAACTGGTCGCCACAGTCGCAGCGCAGGCTGCCGAGCAGATCGCCGGTCAGGCAGGCCGAGTGCAGACGCAGCGGCACCGGCTGGCTGAAGTCGGGCTGGCCGACGATGATGGCCAGGTGTTCGGCGCCGCCCGCGTCCTCGCGAAACAGCACCACCTCACAGTCCTCATGCGCTTCGATGGCCACCTGGGCATCACTGATGCGGCGCAAGCTGCGCGCGCCACGGGCTGGCGCGAGCTGCACATCCGCAGTGAAAACAGACAGCAGCTGTGCCGTGATCAGCCTTGCGGCCTCGGTGACAGGTACCTCGACGACCAGCAAGGCCGGCATGAGGCGGCCGTTCTTGGCCAGCGCCAGGGCACTGTCGAAGACTTGTTGCTGCGCTGCCAACTGCTGCACGACTGACAGCGATGCCGTTGGCATCGGCCGACCCGAGGTAGGCGTCACGGCGGCCAACTCCAACAGCACGTCCAGCGACACCCCCGCTGGCAGCGAGACCGACACCGCGGAGCCAGGCGGCGAGGACGCCGACAGGCCCAGAGTCGAGGCGCGCTCGGCGGTGAGCAGCAACTGCAACGGTGCGGCCCAAGAAGTCAGCCACGCCAGTCGGGCTGCATTCAGTGTTTCGACTGCGACCACCAGATTGCAGGGAGCGCCAGTGACCGGGCACCCGTCAACCGGACCGATCAGGCAGATGGCCCGGCCGTGCATCAACTCCGTCTGCGCCCGGTCCACCCGAACCGCGGCCTGGTCGTCCTCCGGACTGATTTGCGCCGGGGGACGTTGTTCTTGGTAACGATCGTTCATCCCCTGATTTTGACGTGTGGCGATCTGTTCTCCTGAAAAGGGCGGGCCAGCGACCCACGAAATCAGGCCTTTGTGGCGTTCGGCGTGCCGACCCCGCCCTGATTGGCGGCGTGGCAGGCCATCCGTTGCTTATCGCGCTGTGGGTCGGACCTCAGGCGCGTAAACCCAGCGCGCCAAGTACCGCGCCGATGTCCAGCTCATCGGCCACCCGAGCGGCCGTTGCCGGCGCGTGGTGAGACACCACGCCGAGCCGCGGCGCATCGTGACGCTGCCGCAGCGCGCGGGTCAGCGTGTCGATGTTGAGTTGGGCGTGCGGCATCGTCGGCTCAACGCAGTTGGCGATCCAGCCGGCCAGCCGCAGACCGCGCGCAGCGACCGCTTCTGCCGTCAGCAGCGCGTGGTTGATGCACCCGAGCCGCAGGCCGACGACCAGGATCACCGGCAGGTCGAGTGCTGCGGCCAGATCGTCGGCACCCCAGTCGGCGCCGGTGGCCGGGGCGGCCGCGGCATCCTGTGGCGCGCCGTCATCGTCGAACGCGTCGGCCTCGACCAAGGGCACGCAGAAACCGCCCACCCCTTCGACCACCAACGCATCGCAACGCGGCATCAGCAGGTGGGCGCCAGCGATCAGCAGCGCGGGTTCGATGCGCCCGCCTTCCAGCCGCGCGGCGAGGTGCGGCGCGCAGGCTTCTTCCAGCAGACACGGGCAGACCTCGCTGCGCGTCAGCTCGATGTTGCTCGCTGCATGCAAGGCCTCGACGTCCTCGTTATACCAATGGCCGCCAGGCCCACTGGCCGCCGCTTGCCACACCGCACCGGCCGCCACCGGCTTGTAGCCGGCGACACGCAGGCCCTGCTGCGCCAGCGCGTGCAGCAGGCCGGCCGTGATCACGGTCTTGCCGACTTCGGTGTCGGTGCCGGTGACGAAGCAGCCGCGCAAGGGCCGATTGGTGTCAACTTCAACGGCATCCTGCGGCCGCGCCTCGGGCTCGCACGGCACGTCAGCCTCGGTCAGGTGCAACATGGTCGGCGGGTCACCGGCGCCCAGCATCTTGGTCATCAAATGCCCTTTCCTGCCCACGCCAGCGCCGACAACAGCCGCTCGATATCACCCAGGCCATGCGAAGCGCTGAGCGTGATGCGCAGCCGCGCGCTGCCCGAGGGCACGGTCGGCGGCCGGATTGCCGGCACCCACAGGCCCTGCGATTCGAGCGCAGCCGACATCGCCAGCGCGTCTTCGCTGCTGCCGACAATCAGCGGCTGGATGGCGGTCTGCGACGCGGCCAGCTGCCAGCCGCGCGCACCCAGCAGGTCGCCCAACACCTCGGGCACACCGCGCCGGAAGGCGGCGACGAGTTCCGCCAGATGGCGCCGCCGCTGCTCGCCCTCGTCGCCGCGGATCAACCGCAGGCTAGCGCGCACCGCATGCGCCAGCGCCGGTGGGGACGCGGTGGTGTAAATGTAGGCCCGCGCGCTCTGCACCAGCCAGTCGATGACGGTGCGGTGCGCCGCGACGAACGCCCCGGCCGCGCCAGCGGCCTTGCCCAGCGTGCCCATGCAGATCAGCCGCTCGCTGCACAGGCTGAAATGCGACAACACGCCGCGCCCCTGCGCGCCGAGCACGCCGAAGCCGTGCGCGTCGTCGACGACAAGGTAGCCGTCGTGCCGCTCGGCCAGCGCCAGCAGCTCAGGCAAGTGCGCCAGGTCGCCGTCCATGCTGAACACGCCGTCGGTCACGATCAGCTTGCGCGGTGTGCTGCAGGCTGCGATCCGGCGTTCGAGGCCGGCCAGATCGTTGTGCGGATAGGTGTAGACGGCCGCCTTGGCCAGCCGCGCGCCATCGATCAGCGAGGCGTGGTTCAACAGGTCGGCGTAGATCGTCGTCTGGGCATCGCCCAGCGCCGTCAGCAGCGCCATGTTGGCCATGTAGCCGGTGCAAAAGGTCAGCGCGCGCAGCTCGGGCCCGTGCGGCGACAGCATCTCGGCCAGATCCTCTTCCAGCAGCGCGTGCGCGCGCGAGTGGCCGCTGATCAGGTGCGACGCGCCGCTGCCGGCGCCGTACAGCCGCGCGCCCTCGGCCAGCGCCTCGATCAGCAGCGGATGGTTGGCCAGACCCAGGTAATCGTTGCTGCAAAAGGCCAGCAGCTCGCGCGGCTTGCCGCCGTGCATGGTGACGGTCTGCTGCGGCGCGCAGGCGGTTTCGGCGATGCGGCGATGGCGGCGCAGCGATTGCGCCTCGCGCTCGGCCAGTTGCTGTTCGAGGTACTTCAGCATCGCACGGGTCGGGTCACGGGCCGGCGCTCAAAGCACCGCGTTCAGTGTCGCCACCACGCGCTCGGCGAGGTACGCGGCATGCTCGTCATTCAGCAGATAAGGCGGCATCAGGTAGACGGTGCGGCCGATCGGCCGGATCAGCAGGCCCTGCGTGCGGCCGGCCAGGTGAAAGCGCTCGGCGAAGCGAACACCGGCGTGCGCTTCACGCACATCAAAAGCCCAGATCATGCCGCGCTGCCGAACGTGCTCGATGCGCGCGTCACCGTCCAACTGCGCGGCGAGTGCGGCCGTCAGCAGCGCCCCGGTCTCGCGGTTGCGCTGCAGCACCGGCTCCTCGTCGAAGCGGTCCAGCACCGCCAGCGCGGCGCGGCAGGCCAGCGGGTTGCCGGTGTAGGAATGCGAATGCAGGAAGCCGCGTGCGGTCTCATCGTCGAGGAAAGCCTCGTAGATCGCGTCGGTGGACAACACCAGCGACAGCGGCAGGTAGCCGCCGCTGATGCCTTTTGACAGGCACAGCAGGTCGGGCCAGATCGCGGGCTCGCTGTTCGCTGCGGCCTGCTCGAACGCGAAGAAGGTGCCGGTGCGCCCGCAGCCCACAGCGATCTCGTCGGCGATCAGGTGCACCTGGTGGCGATCGCACAGCGCGCGCACCTCGCGCAGGTACGCCGGGTCGTGCATCGCCATGCCGGCGGCGCATTGCACCAGCGGCTCGATGATCACAGCCGCGATCTGACCCGCGCGTGATTCAAACAGCGCTGCCAGTTCCGCCGCGGCGCGTTGCGCCACGTCGGCCGCCGACTCCCCCGGCGCGGCCTGGCGCGCATCGGGCGCCATCACCACATGCGAGCGCATCAGCAGCGGGTCGTAGGCGTCGCGGAACACCGCGACATCGGTGACCGCCAGCGCGCCGATGGTCTCGCCGTGGTAACCGTGGCGCAGGCAGACGAATTCCCGCTTGTCGCCCAGGCCGCGGTTCTTCCAGCTGTGGAAGCTCATCTTCAGCGCAATCTCGACCGCCGAGGCACCGTCGCTCGCGAAGAAGGTGTGGCCCAGCGCATGGTCGGTGCGCGCCGACAAGCGCTCGGCCAGTTCGACCGCCGGTGCGTGGGTGCAGCCGGCCAGCATCACGTGCTCCAGCGTGTCGAGCTGGTCTTTCAGCGCCGCATTGATGCGCGCGTCAGCGTGGCCGAACAGGTTGACCCACCACGAGCTGGTGGCGTCGAAATAGCGGCCACCTTCGTGGTCTTCCAGCCAGGGCCCGTGGGCCCGCGCGATCGCGATCGGTGGCACCTCGCCCATGCGCTGCATCTGCGTGCACGGGTGCCACACGCTGGTGATACTGCGTTGCTGCCAGGAGGCATTGACGGACGAGGCGGGCATTCGGGGAAGGGGCGCGGACATAGGGGCACAAATGCAAGGTCGAACCCCATTATCGAAGGCTTGCCGGCGTGGGGTACGTCACGTTGCGGCAGAGGTTCACAGGCGAATACGGGTATGCGCCCCTAAAGTCCGGCGCCGGTTTGACGACAAACCGACACAACCTCGAAACCGGAGTCGCCATGACCCAACCCGCCGCGGCCATCGCCACCGACTTTTCCTCTGCCAATCCGCACGCGCTGGCGACGATCCTCGACGCCAGCCAGACCCAAAAGATCATCGCTTCGCGCGACATCTTCGACATCGCCGGCATCAAGCTCTGGGCGCAGGACCTGCCGGTCTCGCAGGCCCTGCAGCGCAAGCTGCTCGATCGGCAGCTGAAAGAGCCGCTGGAAAGCTGCCTGAAGGCCGAGAACGGCGTCACCGCACGCACGCTGGCCGACGCGGTCCAGGCGCTGCTCTACGAGCCGATCCCGCTGGCCGCGCTGCTGCACCCGCATGCCGACGCCCTGCTGCGCGAAGCGGCCAAGCTGCCGGTGCACCCGGTCGCCCAGTTGCTGTTGAGTGCCTCCCGCGCCAGCAGCCCGGCCCGGTTCCAGCACGCGATCCACGCCATGGCCTTGAACGGCGCGCTGATGCTCACGCAGGGTGGCAGCGGCGCCGATCTGCGCGCGGCGATGGTGTGCGGCCTGCTGCACGACCTGGGCGAGATGTACATCGGCCCGGAGTTCGGCGAAGCGGATGCCGAACGCACACTGGACATCCTGAGCTACCAGCAGCTCGTCGTGCATCCGCACGTCGGCAGCCTGCTGATCAGGCAGCTGACCGACTACCCGGCGGACATCGTCCGTGCGATCGCCGAGCACCACGAGCGCATGGACGGCTCGGGCTTCCCGCACTGCCTGCAGGGTGACCAGGTGTCCCCGCTCGGCCGGCTGCTGGCTGTCACCGAATCGACGCTGGCCGCGCTGGCCGACGAGCAGGCGCCGCTGTCACGCGCCAGCATTGCGCTGCGCGTGGTGCCTGGTGAGTTCGATCTGCGCTGCGTCGGCCTGATCGCCCAGGTGGTGCGCGAGCAGCCGCCCACGGTGGCACATTGCCGCGCCGATGAATTGAAGAGTCGCCTCACGAAACTCTCCAGCGTGATGGACGACGCCAGCGACGCTGCCTCAGCGCTGCTGCACGAGGCGATGTCCGAAGATCTGAAGGGGGCGCTGGCCTTGACCGAGCACCTGTTGAACCGTCTGCGCCGCGGCCTGACCACCACTGGCTTGTGGCATGCCGATCCGGTGGCCTCGCCCAACGCGGCCGAGGTCGAGGCGGTGGAGGGCGAGCTGCGCTACCGGCTGCGCCGCATCGAGCGCGCGGTACGGCTGCGCGCCGGTTTGCTGACCGACCAGGACACGCAGCGTCTGGACCGCGTCTGCCAGCGGCTGACGATCAGCGCCTGAGCCTGCCTTGGAGGCACAGTGCCTCACGCCCGCCTCATGCGTGACCTGAACCCTGCGGCGCGCGCAGAATAAAGGGCCATGAGCCTCGCCGAACCGCTGCTTGCCGCCCTCACCCTCGTCGTTTGCGCGGTGCTGGGGGTGCGGCTGTGCTTAGGCCCGGCGCGCCAGCAGCGCTTCGATCGAGCGGTGCGCCGGTTGGGCTGGACGCTGCGGCACGGCGCAGGGCAGCTGTGGCACTGGCGCACCTCGCGGCGCCTGGCCCGCACCGAGGCCGAAGCGGTCATCCGGCGTGCCCGCGGCGGCAAAGCGGCGGAGGACGAGGGCGAATGGACCGGCAACGTCTACACGCCGAAGTCGTTTCGCAAACCACGCCGACCCGACCAGTTGCATTGACGCCCCTCGGCGGCATGGCATTGCGTCATGCGCCGAGTGACATAGAACCTGTCCGTAAATAGCAAACTTTTGCCCTGAGCCGCCTGTCACGCGGTGGTCGGACGAGGGCATGGCAACACGCAAGCGAGGGGAGTCGTGGGG
>JAYVEB010000148.1:0-4106 GCA_043749095.1 Burkholderiales bacterium
GCCTCGGTGGCCTGGGACGAAGCCCGCTTCGGCCTGCCGCTGGATCTGGAGCGTTTCATGATCGTCGCGGTCGGCGACTTCAACATGGGTGCGATGGAGAACAAGGGGTTGAACATCTTCAACACCAAGTTCGTGCTGGCCACGCCGGCCACCGCCACCGACGTCGACTACGCGGGCATCGAGAGCGTGGTCGGCCACGAGTATTTCCACAACTGGACCGGCAACCGCATCACCTGCCGCGACTGGTTCCAGCTCAGCCTGAAAGAAGGCCTGACGGTCTTCCGCGACCAGGAATTCAGCATCGACATGGCGGGCAGCGAGAGCGCCCGTGCGGTCAAGCGCATCGAGGACGTGCGGCAGCTGCGCCAGCTGCAGTTCCCCGAAGACGCGGGCCCGATGGCGCACCCGGTGCGCCCCGACAGCTACCAGCAGATCAACAATTTCTACACCGCCACCGTCTACGAAAAAGGCGCCGAGGTCGTGCGCATGATGCAGACGCTGGTCGGCCGTGAGGGCTTCGCGCGCGGCATGACGCTGTACTTTGAGCGCCACGACGGCCAGGCAGTGACCTGTGATGATTTCGCCCAGGCGATCGCTGACGCCAACCCAGGCAGCGCACTATCTGAGCACCTCGTGCCCTTCAAGCGCTGGTATGCGCAACCCGGCACACCGCGCCTGACCGCCACGGGTCACTTCGACGCGCAAGCGGGCAGCTACACGCTGACCGTCGAGCAGACGCTGGCCCCAGGCCAGGAGCCGTTCGTCGTGCCGCTGGCGATGGGGCTGATCTCGCGCGATGGAGCCGCCCTGCCCTTGCGGCTGGACGGCGAGGCCGAAGCCACGGGCAGCCACCGCGTGCTGGTGCTGAACGACGCCCACAGCCGCTACACCTTCACCGACATAGCCAGCGCCCCGGTGCCGTCGCTGTTGCGCGGCTTCTCGGCGCCGGTGATCCTGTCCGACGACCTGAGCGACGCCGACCTGCTGGTGCTGCTCAAGCACGACAGTGACCCCTTCAGCCGTTGGGAGGCCGGCCAGCGGCTCGCACTCAATCGACTGCTCGCGGCCACCCACAACCGTGGTGCGCTGACGCTCGATGAGGCGTTCATCGCCGCGATGCGCGACATCCTGCGCCACCCGGCACTCGACGCGGCCTTCAAGGACATGGTGCTGACGCCGCCGAGCGAAGCCTATGTGGCCGAGAAGCTCACCGTCGTCGATCCGCAGCACATCCACACCGCCCGCGAAGCGATGCGCGCGCAGCTGGCTGCCGCGCTGCGCGACGACTGGGTCTGGGCCTACGAGCAGCACCAGGTCGCAGGCGCCTACACGCCCGACCCAGTGTCGTCCGGCAAGCGATCACTAACGAATCAGGCGCTGTCCATGCTGTGCCTGGATGCGGTGGCGCAGGGCGATGCGATCTGGCCCGGCCGCGCCTTCCAGCGCTTCAAGGACGCGGCCCACATGACCGACCGCCTCGGCGCGCTGGCAGCGCTGGTCAACGCCCACGCCGAGCTGGCCGCGCCCGCGCTGGAGCGCTTCCATGCGATGTTCAAGGGCGAGGCGCTGGTCATCGACAAATGGTTTGCGTTGCAGGCCACCGCGCCGGAGGTCGATGGCCGGGTGTTCGCGCGGGCACAGCAGTTGCTCAAGCATCCTGACTTTTCCATCCGCAATCCGAACCGCGCACGCAGCCTGATCGCGTCGCTGTGCATGATGAACCCGGCAGCCTTCCACCGCGCCGACGCCGCGGGCTACGACTTCTGGGCCGATCGGGTGCTCGAACTCGATGCCGCGAACCCGCAGCTGGCCGCGCGCATGGCACGCATCATGGACCGCTGGAGTCGCCTCGCCGAGCCCTACCGCAGTGCGGCGCGCGAGGCCATCGACCGTGTCGCGGCCAAGCCCAACCTGTCGAGTGATGTGCGAGAGATCGTGTCGCGGGCGCTGGCCAGTTGAAGGAGCAAACATGAGCAAACGAGTCAGCCTGACCCAGTACCTGGTCGAGCAGCAACGCCAGCACGGCAACATCCCCGCCCAACTGCGGCTGCTGATCGAGGTAGTGGCGCGCGCCTGCAAGCGCATCAGCATCAGCGTCAACAAGGGTGCACTCGGTGACGTGCTGGGCAGCGCCGAGACCGAGAACGTGCAGGGCGAGGTGCAGAAGAAGCTCGACATCATCGCCAACGAGGTGCTGATCGAGGCCAATGAATGGGGCGGGCACCTGGCGGCCATGGCCAGCGAGGAAATGGAAGACGTCTACGTCGTACCGAACCGCTTTCCGCAGGGCGAGTACCTGCTGCTGTTCGATCCGCTCGACGGCTCCAGCAACATCGATGTGAACGTCAGCATCGGCACCATCTTCTCGGTACTCAAGCGCGACGACTCCGGTCGCCCGGTCAGCCAAGCCGACTTCCTGCAGCCGGGCCGCCAACAGGCCGCGGCCGGCTACTGCGTCTATGGGCCGCAGACCACGCTGGTGCTCACGGTCGGCGATGGCGTCGCGATGTTCACGCTGGACCGTGAACAGGGCTCGTGGGTGCTGACGCAGGACAGCGTGCGGATTCCCGAAGACACCCACGAATTCGCGATCAACATGAGCAACATGCGCCACTGGGCGCCGCCGATGCGCCGCTACATCGATGAATGCCTGGCGGGCACCGACGGCGTGCGCGGCAAGAACTTCAACATGCGCTGGATCGCCAGCATGGTGGCCGATGTGCACCGCATCCTGACCCGCGGCGGCGTGTTCATCTACCCCTGGGACCAGCGCGAGCCCGGCAAGGCCGGCAAACTGCGGCTGATGTACGAGGCCAACCCGATGGGATTCCTCGTCGAACAGGCCGGCGGCGCGGCCACCAACGGCCAGCAACGCATCCTCGACATCGCCCCCGACGCACTGCACCAGCGCGTCAGCGTGATGCTTGGATCGAAGAACGAAGTCGAGCGGGTGACGCGCTACCACCAGGAGGCCGCTTGAACGGCCTCAGTTGAAGGCGCCCAGCTATACTTAAAGGCTATGCCGGTGTAGCTCAGTTGGTAGAGCAGCTCATTCGTAATGAGAAGGTCGAGGGTTCGATTCCTTTCTCCGGCACCAAACAACGACAGGGGTTAGCAGGTTAGTAACTGCTGACCCCTTTCTCTTTCTGGCGACCGATGTAACGGCGGATGTCAGACGATTTCCTGCATTTGTTGCCTATGCCCTCGCCACACCCCTGAATGAACGGATGTTCAGCCGCAGCCATCCAGAGTAGGCTGAATCCGAAAAGCTGGTTCGGGTCTCAAGCAGACTACATCGACCCGGCAGCCCTTGGACGTTGGACCGAATGGAGCGACACACCATGAAGAAATTTCTCGCAGTCGCTGTGGCGAGCTTTTCCTTGATGACCGCGGCGCAGGCCTCGCTCCTCGGACGAAACATCAACGGTGGAGCAGTTGCAGGCAGCGATCCCAGCGCCGTGTTCCTTTACGACACCACACTCAACGTCACCTGGCTCGCGAATGCAAACTTGGCCGCGAGCGAGGACTTTGGGGTGAGGTTCATCGATCCGACTGGTTACACGGATGCCGTTTCCGCTCTGAAATGGATAGGCGCGATGAACGCGGCGGACTACCTGGGCTTCAACAATTGGCGCCTACCCACAACGCTGCAGCCGGATCCAAGTTGTAGCGGGCAAGACGGTCTCGGCTCCAGGGGCTTGAACTGTCGCGGCGGCGAGATGGGCCATCTGTTCTATGACGAACTGGGAGGCACACCGAATCAAGATATAGCCACGACGCACAACACCAACTACGGCCTGTTCCAGAATTTCAGTCCGCAGGTTTTGTCTACTGGTCCGGTACGGCCGCGGGCTCACAAGGCAGCGGCAGCACATGGGAATTCGATTTCGGAAAAGGAGCCCAGTTCTCGGGTCGTAATCTCAACGGTGCCTTCATGCTGGCCGTGCGCCCAGGCGATGTTCTGACCTGCGCAGTCCCGGACCCACAGACGTGGGCATTGACACTGGCCGGTCTCGGCGTGGTCGCCGGGGTGATGCGTCGTCGCAAGCTGGTGTAGCTGTCTGCTTGGCGTGATGCTGGTCGGCGGTCAGATGGCGTAGAGCACG
>JAYVEB010000149.1:0-4104 GCA_043749095.1 Burkholderiales bacterium
CCGCGGTGTTCGGCGCGCTGCTGGCGCTGCCGGCATTGAAGCTCACCGGGCCGTCTCTGGCGATGTTGACGCTGGCCTTCGGCACCATCATCCAGATCCTGATCAACGAGATGACCTTCCTGACCGAAGGGCCGATGGGCATCACGATGGGCAAGCCGCAGGCCTTCGGCCTGACGCTCGACACACGCGAGTTCTTCTGGCTCGTCGCCGGTGTGCTCGTGTTCACCTTGATCGTCGTGCACCGCATCCTGAAGAGCCACCTCGGCCGCGCGTTCGAGGCGCTGCGCGGCAGCCCGGTAGCGTCCGACTGCATGGGGGTGTCGGTCTACCGCTACAAGGTCTATGCCTTCGTCATCAGCGCCGCGCTGGCGGGCCTGGCCGGCGCGCTGTATGCCTACTCCGAACAGTACATCTCGCCCAACACCTACAACTTCGAGCTGACGGTGCTGTTCCTGCTGGCGGTCATCATGGGCGGGCGCAAGTCGCGCGTCGGCTCGCTGCTCGGCGCGGCGATCATCGTGCTGCTGCCCAAGCTGCTCGATGACATCGTGATGTTCCGCTGGGTGTCGGTTGCCATCGCGGTGGGCGTGCTGATCGGCGCGCTCGTTTTCGTCCAGAGGGGCCGCAGCACCATCCAGCGCGTGGCCGTGCCGGTGGTCGGCAGCGCCGGCCTGGCGGTGCTGTCGTTCCAGCTCAGTTCGATGACCGACTGGCGGCTGTCGTTCTTCGGGCTGATCACGCTGTTCGTCGTCTACTACCTGCAGGACGGCATCGTCGGTTTCGTGCGTCAGCTGCTGAACCTGAAACCGTCGGCCGCCGATCATGCGGTGGTGACCAGCGAGGCCGACGCGGTCGGCCAGGCTGGCGGCGAGGTGCAACGCGGCGACGTTCTGCTGCAGGCGCAGCAGGTGCTGATGCAGTTCGGCGGGCTGAAAGCGCTGAACAACGTCGACCTGACGATCCGCCGAGGCACCATCCACGGGCTGATCGGGCCAAATGGTTCGGGCAAGAGCACGATGATGAACGTGCTCACCGGCATCTACCAGCCGACGGCAGGCACGATCACTTTCACGAACAAAACGGTGGTAGGGCGAACCTCATCGGACATCGCGCTGTCGGGCATCGCACGCACCTTCCAGAACGTGCAGTTGTTCGGCGAAATGACAGCGCTGCAAAACGTGCTGGTCGGCCTGCACCACAGCTTCGACAGCCACCTGCTCGATGTCGCGCTGCGCAGCCCGCGCTACCGCCGTGAAGACAGCGCCGCGACCGCGCGCGCGATGGGCCTGCTGCGCTTCGTCGGCCTGGCCGAGCTCGCCTACGAAGAAGCGCGCAACTTGCCCTACGGCAAGCAGCGGCTGCTCGAAATCGCCCGCGCACTGGCGCTGGACCCGCAGCTTTTGTTGCTCGACGAGCCAGCCGCCGGCCTGACCGCGCCCGACATCAAGGAGCTGATCGGCTACATCCGCAAGATCCGCGAGCACGGCATCACGGTGATCCTGATCGAGCACCACATGGACGTGGTGATGGGCCTGTGCGACACCGTGTCGGTGCTCGACTTCGGGCAGAAGATCTCCGAAGGCTTGCCGGCCGAAGTGCAGGCGGATCACAAGGTCATCGAGGCCTACCTCGGCGGCCAGTCGGCCTGATGACCACCCCCACGCTTGTCGCTTCGCTCCGGCGCTGCCCCAAGGGTTACGAAGTCCCCTTCGTGGCCTTGGGTCGCAGTCGAGCTTGGGGCGGCCCGGCGCTCGACTGAGGACTCAAATGCTGACCATCGACAAACTCGAAGCCGGCTACGGCAAGGTCCAGGTGCTGCACGGCATCTCGATCGAGGTGCCCAAGGGCAAGGTCGTGACGCTGATCGGCTCGAACGGCGCCGGCAAGACGACGACGATGCGCGCCGTGTCCGGCATGATCAAGCCGACCTCCGGCAGCATCACGCTGACCGGCCAGCGCATCGACGGCCTGGAGAGCTACAGCATCGCCCGCCTCGGCCTCGCGCACTCGCCCGAAGGCCGCCGCGTGTTCGCGACGATGAGCGTGACTGACAACCTGACGCTCGGCGCCTTCCCGCGCCTGACCGGCAGCCGCCCGAAGGGCGATGTGAAGGCCGACCTGGAACGCGCGATGGAGTTGTTTCCACGTTTGAAGGAGCGCCGCGCGCAACTCGCCGGCACCTTGTCGGGCGGCGAGCAGCAGATGCTCGCGATGGCGCGCGCCGTGATGCTGAACCCCGAGATCGTGCTGCTCGACGAACCGTCGATGGGCCTGTCGCCGATCCTGGTCGACGAGGTGTTCCGCATCATCGCCCGGCTGAAATCGGAAGGCGTGACGATGCTCTTGGTCGAGCAGTTCGCCGCCGCGGCGCTGAACGTGTCCGACTACGGCTACGTGCTCGAGAACGGCCGCATCGCGGTGCACGGCCCGGCAGAGAAGTTGAAGAACGATCCGGCGGTCAAGGCCGCCTACCTGGGCGGTGGGCACTGAACACCCTGCAAACGCCCGCTCCGCACCATTCCTGGACGCCGCGGCAACCACAAACGCACCAATAAAGCCCACCTCGAGGTCCAAAGTCCCCGAGTTGGCGCTTAAAATTCGCACCAAATAGGCACTTAACTTGCTAATACGGTGCGTCTCGGATTGAGTCTGGTGCGTTGTGCCCCCGACACGGAAGACAAGGGGCGGTCGATGGATCATGTCAAGCAGGGCACCGATGCCCTGTTCATTCTTCTGGGCGCCATCATGGTGCTCACGATGCACGCGGGTTTTGCCTTCCTGGAACTGGGCACGGTTCGCAAGAAGAACCAGGTCAATGCGCTGGTCAAGATCCTGGTCGACTTCGCCGTCTCGACGCTGGCCTACTTCTTCATCGGCTACACCGTGGCCTATGGCGTGGATTTCTTCGGCAGCGCGCAGACGCTCAGCGAACGCAATGGCTATGAGCTGGTCAAGTTCTTTTTCTTGCTGACCTTCGCGGCCGCGATCCCCGCCATCGTCTCCGGCGGCATTGCCGAGCGGGCGCGCTTCGGCCCGCAGCTGGTGGCCACCGCGGTGCTGGTGGGGCTGGTGTATCCGGTGTTCGAAGGCATCACATGGAACGGGCGCTTCGGCGTGCAGGCGTGGATCCAGGCCGCCACCGGCCACCCGTTCCACGACTTCGCAGGCAGCGTGGTCGTGCACGCGGTGGGCGGCTGGATCGGTCTGGCCGCGGTGCTGCTGCTCGGTGCGCGCAGCAACCGCTATCGCAAGGACGGCGCGATCAGCGCCCACCCGCCATCGAGCATCCCGTTCCTGGCACTCGGCGCCTGGGTGCTGACCGTGGGCTGGTTCGGCTTCAACGTGATGAGCGCGCAAACCATCGACAAGATCTCGGGCCTGGTCGCGGTGAACTCGCTGATGGCGATGGTCGGCGGCACGCTGGTGGCCACACTGATGGGGCGCAGCGATCCTGGCTTTGCCTACAACGGCCCGCTGGCCGGACTGGTGGCGGTGTGCGCCGGCTCCGACGTGATGCACCCGGCCGGCGCATTGGTGACGGGTGGCGTGGCCGGGGCGATCTTCGTCTCGCTGTTCACGCTGACGCAAAACCGCTGGAAGATCGACGATGTGCTGGGCGTGTGGCCGCTGCACGGTCTGTGTGGCGCTTGGGGCGGAATCGCTTGCGGCGTGTTCGGCCTGCAATCTTTAGGCGGCGTGGGCGGCGTCAACCTGCCCGCGCAGTTGCTGGGCACGGCCATGGGCGTGGTCTGGGCGTTCGCGGGTGGGCTGCTCGTCTACGGCGCGCTGAAAGCCGTGGTCGGCCTGAGGCTGTCGGCCGAAGAGGAATACGACGGCGCCGACCTGTCGATCCACCGGATCGGCGCCACCCCGGAGCGCGAAGTCAGTTGGTGACTTGGTTCGGTACGACACACCAGATTGGCAACGCATGCTGGATGACCGCCTCGCTCAAGCACGCTGGATCGCAGATAAGTTGAAGTACGGCTCCGCAGTGAACGGCGTCCTACCTAGGAGTCTGGGCGGCAGGAATATTCCAAAATGATGGCTTGATTTCCGAGCTTCCAGAATCGCGCAGGAGCGATTTTCCCGAGCGTGCCAAGGGGT
>JAYVEB010000150.1:0-12893 GCA_043749095.1 Burkholderiales bacterium
TTCGCTCCATCCTTGAGCGACTGGCACGAGCTGCCTGTCAGGCAACGCCAAGTCCGCTTCACGCACTTCGCGCGGCTGAGCTTCCTTGCTGATCAGGAAAAACAAAGTGTCACGAACCGCCATGTTCCAGCAGCTTCACCTTCGTTGTTCGCGATCTGTTGATAGTTGCCAGTGACACCAATGTTGCCTACGACGCCTACGAGCTGAGAAGCATCATCCTTGCTCTTCTCCAACCTGGAAAGTGCCACTGACGCCTTATCCGTCATTGCCTTGCGAGCCGTATCGAACTCATCCTGCATCGCCTTGCGAGCCGCGTCGAACTCATCCCGCATCGCCCGCTCATTTGCATTGAACGCCGTAGCCCGATCAGCCGCCTCCTTCGAATATGCGGTTTGCACAACAGCAGTGACAGTGGCAGCGTCCGCCTTCTGTGTAGCAATCGTGGTGATCATCGTCTCGAGACGTTCAGTCTGTGCATTTACATGCGCAGTCAACATCACCACCTCCGTCTCAAGCTGCTTCTTCTGTGCGACCAACTGCTGGAAAGCAGCGGCTGCACTTTCGCTCAGCGTCGCAATCGCGAGCTCGGTGGGCTTCAAGCTGTCATCGTTCGTGCGACCAGCGAACACCCACATCAAGGGATACACAGCCTGATCAATCTGCGCGCCAGCGTTATGCAAATGTCCGCTGTTGCCAGTAGACAGAAAATTGCTTAGCTCGTTGAAAATGCTCTGTATGACAGCATGCATCTGCGACAGACCCCACACGCTCACGGCAAGCGGATCAAGCTGCGTAAGGTAGGACTGGACAAGCTTGATGGCAACGAAAGTCTTGTCGCGCGCAGAAGCCGTCACCTCATCAGCTGAGACCTCCGGCGCGTAGAGCCGCTGGTCGTTCTCCAATGCAAGCACTCGTTGCACGATCTCGTGAATGAGATGCTGCGTCACTGATGCAGTCGTCATGTCACCTACCTATTGTTATGTTCCGAACGGAAGCTGATTGTCGGGCCTGCCACTCGCTGCACTCGACGGGCTTTCGAGACGAGCACGCAGCGAACCGTGCGGCCGGCAGCGATGGTTCGGAAATCGCTACTTCTCGCTCGGGTGTGGCGAACCGTCCGATTGGGATGTCACTGCAGCCGCTCGTTAGTCGAGTGCCAAGCCTGAGATCATGCTTGACAGTCACACAGCGCAGCGGCGCATTGCCGGCGCGGTGGCACGCACTCAACCCGTAGCCGATCCCCTGACCCGCCGACCCCTTACATCAGCACGATGTCATACCGCTCCGGCGACCCAGCGTTCTCGGCGCGCAACGAGATCGGCTTGCCGATGAAATCGCTGAGGCCGGCGAGGTGCTGGCTTTCTTCGTCGAGCAGCATTTCGACGACCGCCGGCGTCGCGATGATGCGGAATTCCTTCGGGTTGAACTGCTTCGCCTCGCGCAGGATCTCGCGCAGGATCTCGTAGCAGACGCTGCGCGCGGTCTTCACCTGGCCCTTGCCCTCGCAGGTGGGGCACGGCTCGCACAGCATGTGGGCCAACGACTCGCGGGTGCGCTTGCGGGTCAGCTCCACCAGCCCGAGCTGGGTGAAGCCACTCACCGTGACCTTGGTGCGGTCGCGTGACAGCTGCTTCTTGAATTCGGCCAGCACCGCGGCCTGGTGCTCTTCGCGCGTCATGTCGATGAAGTCGACGATGATGATGCCGCCCAGGTTGCGCAGCCGCAGTTGGCGAGCGATGGTCTGCGTGGCTTCGAGGTTGGTCTTGAAGATGGTGTCGTCGAAGTTGCGCGCGCCGACGTAGCCGCCGGTGTTCACGTCCACCGTGGTCAGCGCCTCGGTCTGGTCGATGACCAGGTAGCCACCCGACTTCAGGTCAACCCGACGCGTCAGCGCGCGGGCGATCTCTTCGTCGATGTTGAACAGATCGAAGATCGGCCGCTCGCCCTTGTACAGCTCGAGCTTGGCCACCGAGGTCGGTGTAAAGGCCTCGCCGAAGGCCTTCAGCGCGTCGTACTGCAGCTTTGAATCGATGCGGATAGCCTGCGTGGCTTCATGCGCCAGGTCGCGCAGCACCCGCTCGACCAGGTTCAGATCCTGGTGCAGCAATGTGCCGGGCGGCGACTTGAAGCTGCGCTCGCGGATCGCCTTCCAGGTCTTGCGCAGGTAGGCGATGTCGTCGGCCAGTTCGGCGTCTGTTGCTTCTTCAGCATTCGTGCGCAGGATGAAGCCGCCCGTCGGGCCGCTGCCTTCGGGCACCTGCGCCAGCACCTTCATGCGGGTGCGCAGCTGCTCGCGCAACTCAGGCGAGCCGATCTTCTGGCTGATGCCGATGTGATCGTCTTGCGGCAGAAACACCAGCAAGCGGCCGGCAATGCTGATCTGCGTCGACAGCCGCGCGCCCTTGGTACCGATCGGGTCCTTGATGACCTGCACCGTCATCGTCTGGCCTTCAAACACCAGCCGCTCGATCGGCGGCGGCGGCGTGACCACACCGCCGGGCGCCACGCTGTGTCGCGGGTTGTCGCCGGTCAGCTGCACATCGGCCGCATGCAGGAACGCCGCGCGTTCGAGCCCAATGTCGATGAAGGCCGACTGCATGCCCGGCAGCACGCGCACCACCTTGCCCGCGTAGATGTTGCCGACCAGCCCGCGTTCGAGCGTGCGTTCGATGTGCAGGTCCTGCACCGCACCGTTCTCGATCACCGCGACGCGGGTTTCCTGCGGGGTCCAGTTGATCAGGATGTCTTGCATTTGGTCGATGGTATGCGAGCACGGCTTGCTGACGAGTCGCGGCAAACACGCATCAAGGATGGTCAATCCTTGCCGGAAGGCTTACCAGCGCACGCCGACCGCGCGCAGCAACTCGGCGGTCTCGAACAGCGGCAGGCCCATGATGCCGGTGTAGCTGCCATCGATGCGCGTCACCCAGGCGCCGGCGGCGCCCTGGATCGCATAGGCCCCGGCCTTGCCGAACGGTTCGCCGCTGGCGATGTAGCGCTCGATGGTGGCGGCGTCGAGGTCAGTGAACGTGACGCGCGAGGTGCTGACGGCCAGCGACTCCGACGTTCCCGACGAGGTCATCACCCCCACGGCCACCGCCGTGATGACGCGGTGGGTGCGCCCGCTCAATTGCTGCAGGATCGCCGCCGCATCGGCCGCATCCCGCGGCTTGCCGTGGATGCGCCGGCCGAGCGCCACGGTGGTGTCGGAACACAGGATCGGCGACGGTGGCAGCCCGCGCTGCGTCAGGCGCTGCCGGGCAGCGTACAGCTTGGCCCGCGTGACGCGCTGCACGTAGGCCAGCGGCAGTTCGCCGGGGCGCTCGGCTTCCAGCGCTTCGGCGTCTTCAGTCGCATCGGGCAGCAGCAGCTCGCAGCGCACGCCGATCTGTTCGAGCAGCTGCCGGCGACGCGGGCTTTGCGACGCGAGGTAGATGAAGTCGTGGGCGGCAGCCATGCGGCGCTTCATTCGCGGTGTTTCATTCGCGGTAGTTCATTCGCGGTGGTAGGGGTGGTTGATGGTCACCGTCCAGGCGCGGTACAGCGCCTCGGCCAGCAGCACCCGCACGAAGGCGTGCGGCAGCGTCAGATCAGACAGGCGCAGCGTCTCATCGGCGCTGGCCTTCAACGGTGCGGCCAGCCCATCGGGGCCACCGACGACCAGGGCCGCGTCGCGCCCATCGTGCGTCCAGGCGGTCAGGCGCTGCGCCAGCTGCACCGTGGTCAGCCGCGCGCCGTGTTCATCGAGCACGACACGGCGCACGCCTTTCGGCAACGCAGCCTCGATGCGCACCGCCTCGGCCGCCATCAGCTGCTCAGCCGTTTTGCCGCTGCGCGGCTCGGCCTTGACCGCTTTCAGCTCCAAGCGCAGGTCGGGTGGGAAGCGCTTGGCGTAATCCTGGTAGGCCTCGTCGGCCCACGCGGGCAGGCGCTGACCGACGGCAACCAGCAGCAGCTTCACGCGCCGCGCGGGGCTCTCTTGACTGCCGGCTTGGCTGCCGTTTTAGTCGCCGTTCTGGCCACAGCGGGTCGTTTGGCCGGCGCCGGATTGACGGCCGCTCGAGCGCTCGCGGCCTTCTTGGTCGAGGGCTTGTTGACCGCGATGACCTTGATCGGCGCTTTCTTCGCCACGCGCGAGGACGGTGCCGACGGTGCCTTGCGCGCAGGCGTCTTGGCAGACGCAGTGACGGACTTCACGCCCACGGTGCGTGTGACACCCGTCCTCACGGGCGCGGCTGCGCGCTTGGCGGGCGCTGCCGTCTTGGTGGCCACCGCGCGGCGCTTCGCCGTCGGTGCGGCTGTCTCCGGCTCAGGGGCTCGCACAGCGGTCTTGCGGGCAGGGGCTTTCTTCGCAGGTGCCGCCGCAGGCGAGGCCACGGCCGCTGCCTTGCGCGCAGGCGCTTTCTTCTTCGGCTCAGGCGCGATTTCCTCGGCCTTGACCAGCCGCTTCGGCGCGGTGTCGAGCTTCAGCTTGACCGGCTTCTCGCCCCAGATTTCTTCCAGGTGGTAGTACTCGCGGATGTTCGGCTGCATCAGGTGCACAACCGCTGCGCCACAGTCGACGATGATCCACTCGCCGTTGACCTCGCCTTCGGTGCGCGGCACCGGAAAGCCTGCCTGCTTGACCGCGTCGCGCACGCTGGCGGCCAACGATTTCGTCTGCCGGTTGCTGGTGCCCGAGGCGATGATCACGCGCTCGAACAACGACGACAGGTGTTCGGTGTCGAACACGACGATGTTCTGGCCCTTGACGTCTTCCAGCCCATCGACGATGACGCGTTGCAGTTTCTTGATGTCCATTCAACTCCTGATGCGCCTGGCGGCGCGTGCCTCGAAATGCGTGGGGTCCGGCGACGTCACCGGTACAGCCCGTGTTGGTCAATATAGCGCGCCACCTGGTCGGGCACCATCTGGTTGATGGCCAGGCCCGCGGCGCAGCGGGCGCGCACCTCGGTCGATGACAGGTTCATCGGCGGCAGATCGATGGTGCACATCGCGCCCGATGACGGCGAAACCTTCGGCGCACCGGGGCGGCCGGCCACGGCCAGCGTGACCAGACCGAGCAGTTCGTCAACGCCATGCCAGGTCGGCAGACCGGCCTGCTGATCCTGCCCGACGATCAAAAACCATTGCGCGCCGGGTTGCGCCGCTTGCAGCGCGCGCATTGTGTCCAGCGTGTAGCTCGGCCCCGGCCGATCCAGCTCGATGCGGTCCAGCACGAAGCGCGGCTCGCCTTCGATCGCCAGCGCGACCATCACCGCGCGGTGCACCGCTGGCGTCACGGTGCGGGTCTTCTGCCACGGCTGCCCCGCGGGAACCCAGCGCAACTCGTCCAGCGCCAGGTCTCGCAGCGCCGCGTGCGCCAGCGTCAAGTGCGCGTTGTGCACCGGGTCGAAGCTGCCACCGAACAGGCCGATGCGTCTCAAGCCACCGCGCCCGGAGCGGCATCGCTCCACACGGCCCAATCACGCGGCCGCAGGAAATCGCTGTACAGCCGCGCTTCCGGCGTGCAAGGCTCGGGCTTCCAGTCGTAGCGCCACTTCACGATCGGCGGCATCGACATCAGGATGCTTTCGGTGCGCCCGCCCGACTGCAGGCCGAACAGCGTGCCGCGGTCGAACACCAGGTTGAACTCGACATAGCGCCCGCGGCGGTAGGCCTGGAAATCGCGCTCGCGCTCGGTGTACGGCATGGCCTTGCGGCGTTGCACGATCGGCAGGTAGGCCTCGACCATCGCGTCGCCCACCGCTTGCATCATCTCGAAGCTGCGGTCGTAGCCCAGTTCAGCAAAGTCGTCGAAGAACACGCCGCCGATGCCGCGCGGCTCGTCACGGTGCTTCAGGAAGAAGTACTCGTCGCACCAGGTCTTGAAGCGCGGGTATTTGTCGTCGCCGAACGGTGCCAGCGCATCGCGGTTGACGCGGTGGAAGTGGGCGGCGTCTTCCTCGAAGCCGTAGTACGGCGTCAGGTCCATGCCGCCGCCGAACCAGACCACCGGCGCCTTGCCTTCGGGCAGGGCGGCGAACGACCGCACGTTCATGTGCACGGTGGGCACATACGGATTGCGCGGGTGCATCACCAGCGACACGCCCATCGCCTCGAACGGCGCGCCGGCCAGCTCGGGCCGGTGCTGCGTGGCCGAGGGCGGCAGCTTCGGGCCCCGGACATGTGAGAAGTTGCAGCCGCCCCGCTCCAGCAGTTCGCCGCCCTCGATCAGGCGCGAGCAGCCATCGCCCTGCAGCCGCTCGGACGGCTCACGCACCCAGCTGTCGCTGCGAAAGGACTCACCGCCTTCGCGCTCCAACGTGCCGATGATGCGGTCCTGCAAACCCAGCAGATAGTCTCGAACGGCTTGTGTGCCCATGGTCAGATGCGGGTCAACGTTTCATCGCGCGGTGGCCGATGTCTTTGCGGTACTGCATGCCGTCGAAGCGGATCGGCTGCAGCAGTTCATAGGCACGTGGCTGCGCCTGCTTGACCGAATCGGCCAGCACCGTCACGCACAGCACTCGGCCGCCCGAGGTCAGCAGTTGGCCGTCGCGCAGCTCAGTGCCGGCGTGGAACACGATGCCGTCGGCGGCTTCGGGCGGGATGCCCTGGATCGCATCGCCCTTGCGGGGCGTCATCGGGTAGCCCGCCGCCGCAACGACCACACCAAGCGCGACGCGGCGGTCCCAGTGCAGCTCGACCTCGTCGAGCGTGCCGTCGGTGGCGTGCGCCAGCACATCGAACAGATCGCTTTTCAGGCGCATCAGGATCGGCTGCGTTTCCGGATCGCCGAGCCGGCAGTTGAATTCGACAGTGCGCGGCTGGCCCTGCGCATCGATCATCAGGCCGGCGTAGAGGAAGCCGGTGAACGGGATGCCGTCCTTTGCCATGCCGTGGATGGTGGGCAGGATGATCTCCTGCATCGCCTTGGCATGCACATTTGGCGTGACCACCGGCGCTGGCGAGTACGCGCCCATGCCACCAGTGTTCGGGCCTTCATCGCCGTCGAGCAGGCGCTTGTGGTCCTGGCTGGTGGCCAACGACACGACGTTCTTGCCGTCGCACATCACGATGAAGCTGGCCTCCTCGCCGTCGAGGAAGGACTCGATCACAACACGCGGTACGGCCTGACCATCAGCCCCAGCGTTGTGTTTCACGTCGAGCTTGTCACCCGCTGCATCGGTGCTCAGCATCCAGTCGATCGCCTCATGCGCCTGTGCCAGCGTGGTCGCCACCACCACGCCCTTGCCGTCCGCCAGGCCGTCGGCCTTGATGACGATCGGCGCGCCATGGGTGTTCACGTACGCATGCGCAGCCGTCGCGTCGGTGAAGGCGTCGTAGGCCGCAGTCGGGATCTGGTGCCGCTTCATGAAAGCCTTGGCGAAGGCCTTCGAGCTTTCAAGCTGCGCCGCCGCCTGCGTCGGGCCGAAGATGCGCAGTCCGCGCGCGCGGAAGAAATCGACGATGCCACCGGCCAGCGGGCCTTCGGGGCCGACCACCGTCAGCGCGATCTTTTCGCGCTCGGCGAACTCGGCCAGGGCCTTGAAGTCGGTCAGCGGCAGGTTGTGCAGCCGGGGGTCGCTGCCGGTGCCGCCATTGCCCGGCGCGACGTAGACCGTCTGCACCTTGGTCGACTGCAGCAGCTTCCAGGCGATCGCGTGCTCGCGGCCGCCGGAGCCGATCACGAGCACCTTCATTCGGACAGCTCGGCGTTGTGAAAGACCGATTGAACATCGTCCAGGTCTTCGATCGCATCGAGCAGCTTCTGCATGCGGATCGCATCCTCGCCGGTGATTTCCACGCTGTTCTCGGCACGCATCGTCACTTCAGCCACCTCGGGTTTCAGGCCAGCCACTTCGAGCGCCGCCTTGATCGATTCGAAATCGTGCGGCGAGGTGATCACCTCGATCGCGCCATCGGCGTCGGTGACGACGTCGTCAGCGCCGGCCTCCAGCGCCACCTCCATCACCTTGTCTTCGCTGGTGCCGGGCGCAAAGACCAATTGCCCGCAGTGCTTGAACTGGAACGCCACCGAACCTTCGGTGCCCAGGTTGCCGCCGTACTTGCTGAACGCATGGCGCACCTCGGCCACGGTGCGCACCTTGTTGTCGGTCATCGTGTCGATGATGATCGCAGCGCCCGCGATGCCGTAGCCCTCGTAGCGGATCTCGTCGTAGTGCACGCCTTCGAGGTTGCCGGTGGCCTTGTCGATGTTCTTCTTGACGGTGTCGGCCGGCAGGTTGGCCGCCTTGGCCTTGTCGACTGCCAGCCGCAGCCGCGGGTTCAGCGCCAGATCGGCCCCGCCCAGACGCGCCGCGACGGTGATTTCACGGATGACGCGCGTCCAGATCTTGCCGCGCTTCTCGTCCTGGCGACCCTTGCGGTGCTGGATGTTCGCCCACTTGGAATGTCCGGCCATGGAATGGCGCCTCCTGCACTGGCGTCGCGATGCCGCGGCTTGCCGTGTATTGTTGGATGGACTGCAATTTTACGTGCCCGCCCTGGTGCCACCGGGCGCCGGCACCCGCCCCTCCCTTCACCCACCGATCCACCACTGGAGCAGCCTCATGGCCGAGCCGATCCTGGTTGCCAAGCATGGCGACACCGAGTGCTTCCTGTTGCCCGCCCTCGCCAACCGCCACGGGCTGATCACCGGCGCCACCGGCACCGGCAAGACGATCACGCTGCAGACGCTGGCCGAGAACTTCAGCCTGCTCGGCGTGCCGGTGTTCATGGCCGACGTCAAGGGCGATCTGACCGGCATCACGCAGGCTGGCAAGGTCAGCGAGAAGCTAGCAACCGTGTTGAAGGAGCGCGGCCTGGCCACGCCGTCATCGGCCGCCTGCCCGGCCACGCTGTGGGACGTGTACGCCAACGAGAAGAAGGCCGACGGCCACCCGGTGCGCGCCACGGTCAGCGACATGGGCCCGCTGATGCTCGCCCGCATGCTGGCGCTGAACGAAACCCAACAAGGCGTGCTGAGCCTGGTGTTCAAGATCGCCGACGACAACGGCCTGCTGCTGCTCGACCTGAAAGACCTGCGCGCGATGCTGCAGCACGCCGGCGACAACGCGAGCCAGTTCACCACCGAGTACGGCAACGTCAGTGCCGCCAGCATCGGCGCCACACAGCGCGGGCTGCTGCAGATCGAGGAACAGGGCGGCGACCACTTCTTCGGCGAGCCGATGCTCAACATCGCCGACTTCATGCAGACCGTGGACGGCAAGGGCGTGATCAATATCCTCGCCGCCGACCAGTTGATGAACAGCCCGCGGCTGTACTCGAACTTCCTGCTGTGGATGCTCAGCGAGCTGTTCGAGCAGTTGCCCGAAGTCGGCGACCTCGATCAGCCCAAGCTGGTGTTCTTCTTCGACGAGGCGCACCTGCTCTTCGACGAGGCGCCCAAGGTGCTGCTCGATCGCATCGAGCTCGTCGTGCGGCTGGTGCGCAGCAAGGGCGTCGGCGTCTACTTCGTGACGCAGAACCCGCTGGACATTCCCGACACCGTGCTGGCGCAGCTCGGCAACCGGGTGCAGCATGCGCTGCGGGCTTTCACGCCGCGCGACCAGAAGGCGGTCAAGGCAGCTGCCAGCACGATGCGCGCAAAGCCCGGGCTGGACATCGAAACGGCCATCACCGAGCTGGCCGTGGGCGAGGCGCTGGTCAGCTTTCTCGACGAGAAAGGTCGGCCAAGCATCACCGAACGCGTGTTCGTGCTGCCACCGGGCAGCCAGATCGGGCCGATCACGCCGGCCCAGCGGCAGGCACTGATCGCCAATTCGCTGGTCGCCGGCGTTTATGAAAAAACGGTCGACCGGGAGTCAGCCTACGAAAGGCTGAAGGGCCGGGTCGCCTCGGCGGCACCGGCACCCACCACGCCGGGCGCCCAGGCCTCGGGCGGCGTGATCTCCGCGCGCGCCGAGGCCCCGGCCGAAGAATCCAGCGGTGGCGGCATGTTCGGTGGGCTCGGCAACATCCTGTTCGGCAGCACCGGCCCGCGCGGTGGCGTCCACGATGGCCTAGCGCAATCGATGGCCAAGTCGGCTGTTCGCACCATGGGCTCGGCCGTCGGTCGCGAGATCATCCGCGACGTGCTGGGCAGCATCCTGGGCGGCGCGCGACGGCGCTGAACCGCCTCGCCGAAAGCGCTGCGAGCGCCGTCGGTCCTTGTGTGGAGCTCAGCGTCGCTGCCAGCGGTCGTCACGGGCGTGCTCGTCGTGCCAGCGGTGATCCCAGCGGTCCCATCCCGGCTGGACATAGCCATAGGGAACATAGCCGTAAGGTGCCATGACGTATGGCCGTAGGTAGACAACGCGCGGAGGCGGTACATAAACCACTGGCGGCGCCACATAGACCGGCGCGGCGTAACCGTAACCCCGTCCGTATCCCGCTCCGTTCGAAATCACCGCACCGATGAACGGGTCGCCGACCGAGATGGACCAGTTGATGTTGCCGTGAGCCTGGGCGACGCCGGCGCCGGACAAGGCAAGCACCGCGAAGGCGGCAAGGACCAGACGTTTCTTCATGGCGTGTCTCCTGGCACCCCGCGGTGAAGTTCCTGCCTATAACGTCGCAAGAGGTGCGGACCGTTGACCCCACGTTTGTGACGAGCGGTAAAGACATGTGAAGCGCAGCGCCGACCCGGCTCCTCCGCAACCGCCCTCCACGCCAGGACGCGCAGGGGTCGAGGGACATAATTAATGCGCCTTCATTAAGGCGTCGCCTCTTTCATCGTTGCTGTTTGCGCCCTCCGCGCCCACCCCATGACCGCACCCGCCCGCCCGAACCCGCCCGACGACAGCAAGCCGAGCAATTTCCTGCGACAAGTGATCGAGCGCGATCTGGCCCAGGGCACCTATGCCAGTCGCACCTTTGCGGGCACGCCGGGCGATGCGGCGCACCACGCAGCGGGCCCGCTCGATGCGGCCCGCATCCGCACCCGCTTCCCGCCCGAGCCCAACGGCTACCTGCACATTGGCCATGCGAAAAGCATCTGCCTGAACTTCGGCCTGGCGCGCGACTACGGCGGCGTGTGCCACATGCGCTTCGACGACACCAACCCTGAAAAGGAAGAGCAGGAATACGTCGACTCGATCCTCGACGCGGTGCAGTGGCTGGGCTTTGGTTGGGAGATGAACGATCCACTGAATACAGGGACGATACGAAGTCATCTGTACCACGCCAGCAACTACTTCGACTTCATGTACCGCGCTGCCGAGGCGCTGGTCAGCGCCGACCTCGCCTACGTCGACGAGCAGACGCCCGAGCAGATGCGCGCGAACCGCGGCGACTTCAACACACCCGGCACCGACAGCCCGTTTCGCAGCCGCACGCCGGACGAGAACCTGGCGCGCTTTCGCGAGATGCGCGACGGCAAGCTGGCCGACGGCGCGGCGGTGCTGCGCGCGAAGATCGACATGGCCTCGCCGAACATCAACCTGCGCGACCCGGCGATCTACCGCATCAAGCGCGCGACGCACCACAACACCGGCGACACCTGGTGCATCTACCCGATGTACACCTACGCGCACCCGATCGAGGACGCGCTGGAGAACATCACCCACAGCATCTGCACGCTCGAATTCGAGGACCAGCGCCCGTTCTACGACTGGCTGCTCGACACGCTGTGCACACTGGGCCTGACCGCGCAGCCGCGCCCGCACCAGTACGAGTTCGCGCGGCTCAACATCACCTACATCGTCACCAGCAAACGCAAGTTGAAGCAGCTGGTCGATGAAGGCCATGTCGAAGGCTGGGACGACCCGCGGATGCCCACCATCGTCGGCCTGCGCCGCCGCGGCTACACACCACAGAGCCTGCAACTGTTGGCCGAGCGCAGCGGCGTCAACAAGGTCGGCGGCTGGCTCGACTACGCGGCCATCGACATCGCGCTGCGCGACGACCTGGACCCCAAAGCCGCACGCGCCTGCGCGGTGCTCGACCCGTTGAAATTGAAGCTGACCAACTTCGCCGAGGTGTTCGGCGACCCGGCCCACCGCGAGCCCTGCCACGCACCCGTCCATCCCGGACACCCCGAACGCGGCCAGCGCGATTTCGTGCTGACCAATGAGGCGTGGATCGAGCGCGAGGATTTCATGGAAGAGCCCAGCAAGGGCTTCTTCCGCCTGAGCCCACCGCGCACCGATGCGGCCGGCGTGGCGCAGCCGGGCAGCAGGTCACGCCTGAAATACGGCTATGGGATCGAGTGCACTGGCTGCGAAAAAGACGAGCAGGGTCGCGTCACTGCGGTGCTGGCGACGTTGGTGCCCGACACCAAGAGCGGCACGCCGGGTGCCGATGCGGTGAAGGTCAAGGGCGTGATCACCTGGGTCAGCGTGGCCACCGGCATCGCGGCCGAAGTGCGGCTCTACGACCGGCTGTTCACCGAAGCCCAGCCCGATGCCGGCGGACGCGATTTCCTCAGCGTGCTGAACCCGAACAGCAAGACCACCGTCACCGCCTACCTCGAATCCTCATTGGCCTCGGCGCAGGCCGACGACCGCTTCCAGTTCGAGCGCCACGGCTACTTCGTCGCCGACCGCCAAGACCACAAGCCCGAGCGCCCGGTGTTCAACCGGACCGCAACCTTGAAGGACACCTGGGCGAAAAGCTGACAGGGCGAGTGTGGCGTGCTCGAAGTTCCCGCACCTATCGGTATAAGCAAAGGTCGGCTTCGCTGTAGAAGGAACTCACACTCTCGGCCAATTGCGGCTGTTCCCACCCGAGCCCAAAAGCGGTCGCCCCGCTCGTCCATAGAATGACTCGAAGCGGTCTGCTCTGCGAAGTAGGAGGACCGCCTTGCCGCTCAATACATCCTGATCAGCAAGAATGTTCAGCTATCCCAGGTGGTAGCTCACGCTATGAGCTATCTGTCTGAGAAGATGCTCCAACCTGAACAGGAGGTT
>JAYVEB010000151.1:0-4079 GCA_043749095.1 Burkholderiales bacterium
TGCCTTCCATGATCGACACGCATGAATTGGTGGTGCCGAGGTCGATGCCGATGATTTTTGCCATGTCGAAATCTCCTGAAAATTAAAACTGACTTGATGACGAGTTGTGGATAACTCGCGTGTTTTTCAAGGGGTGCGGCGCGCGGCCACCCGATCAAGTGACGCTATTTGGGGGCTGTCACCGTGACCAGTGCCGGACGCAGCACGCGGTCCGAAATGAGGTAACCCTTTTGCAGCACGGCCACCACGGTGTTGGCTTCCTGCTCGGCCGGCACGACGCTGATCGCCTGGTGCTGATGCGGATCGAACTTGGCACCCGCGGCCGGGTTGATCTCGGCGACACGGTTGCGCTCGAGCGCGCTGCTCAGCTGCCGCAAGGTCGCGTGCACGCCTTCGAGCAGCTGTTCGGACGTGGCACCAGGCAGGGCGATCGCTGCTTCCAGGCTGTCCTTGACCGGCAGCAGGCTGTCGGCGAACCCTTCGACGGCGAACTTGCGTGCCTTCGAGATCTCGTCTTCGGCACGCCGGCGAGTGTTTTCGGCCTCGGCCTTGGCGCGCAGGTAGGCGTCGGCAACTTCAGCGTGCTTGACTTCCAGTTCGGCGAGTTTCGAGCTGGCGTCGGCGGTGTTTCCGCCGGCCTTCGTTGGTTCGGTGTCTGCGGGGGCTTGCGGTTCGTTGTGGCTCATGTCGGCTGAATTCCCTTCTACTGTCGACGTGAGGCCGATTCCCCATCTTTCAAGAGGGACTTTGCAGTGCCCCGGTTATCGTCCTCTGCACGGCCTCATTCGCCGTCGACCGAGGCACTCCAGCGGTTCCAGTCGGCCAGCTTGCGGCGATCGCGCTTGGTCGGGCGACCCTGGTCGATTGCCAACGACGGCTCGGCCGACTCACGCCGCTCGCGCGCCACCTTCTCGCGCAGCGCGATGCTCTCTTCGGTTTCCGCATACAAGGCCTGCGCGACCGGCGCTGGACCGCGGATCTCGCTGAGTGCCACGACGATGATCGTTCGCAGCACAGCCCCCTGTCGCAGTTCGATGTGGTCGCCGGGGCGCAACTCGCGCGAGGGCTTGGCCGACTGCGCGTTGACGCTGATCCGGCCCTTGCCGATCTCGTCGGTGGCGAGGCTGCGGGTCTTGTAGAAGCGGGCGGCCCACAGCCACTTGTCGAGTCTCAAGCGCCCATCCTGTGCATCGTGTCGTCTGCCGGCGGTGCCCGCTTCAGCGGTCGGCGCCGAGCGCCATCGCGCGTTCGCGTTGGGCCGCCAGCGCGGCGGCATCCACGGCGCTGCGGCAGTCCCAGCCCTGCAGGTGCCTCATCGCGATATCGGTCAGGGCCAGCAGCCACTCGTGCTGATCGTTCAGGCAGGGCAGGTAGTTGAACTCGATGCCGCCTGCATTGATGAACGCGGCCCGGCCTTCCTGGGCGATCTCTTCCAGCGTTTCCAGACAGTCGGCGGGGAAGCCGGGACACATGATGTCCACCCGTTTCACCCCCTGTGTCGCCAAGGCAACCAGCGTGGGTTCGGTGTAGGGCTGCAGCCACTCGGCCTTGCCGAAGCGGCTTTGAAACGTGACGACCATCTCGCCCGCACGCAGGCCCAGACGCTCGCCGAGCAGGCGCGCCGTTTTCAAGCACTGGCAGTGGTACGGATCGCCGAGCAGCAAGGTGCGGCGCGGTACGCCGTGAAAACTGAGCACCAGCCGGTCCGGCCGACCGTTGTGCTCCCAGTGGTCGGAAGCACGCGTGGCCAACGCAGCGATGTAGCCCGGGTCGTCGTGGTATTGGTTGACGAAGCGGAATTCCGGCAGCCAGCGTGACAGCCTGCACCAGTTGGATACCGCGTCGCTGACGCTGGCGGTGGTCGGGCCGGAGTACTGCGGGTACAGCGGCAGCACCAGCACGCGCGTGACGCCTTCGGCCCTCAACTCGTCGAGCACCGCCGGAATGGCAGGCGAGCCGTAGCGCATCGCCGGACGCACCAGCACGCGGTTTCCACGCTCGCCCAGGTAGCCCTGCAACATCGTCGCCTGCTTCTGCGTCCAGACCTTCAGTGGCGAGCCCTCATCGGTCCAGACCGTGGCGTACTTGGCCGCCGATTGCTTGGGCCGCACCCGCAGGATCACGCCATTCAGGATGAACCACCAGACCAGGCGCGGGATCTCGACGACCCGCGGGTCGCTGAGGAACTCCTTCAGGTAGCGGCGCAGCGCCGGCGCGGTCGGTGCGTCAGGGGTGCCCAGATTGCACAACAGCACCGCTGTGGTCGGCGTGACAGGTTGACCGTGCTTGTGGACGGGTTCAGGGGCGAAGGGCATGCAGTGTCCGCAAAGGATCAACCGGCGATTATCGATGCAGGCCGTCGGCTTGACCACTTTCAGCGCAACGATGTGCTGCGCGTTGCGTCGCCATCGCCATCGCCATCAGAGCTGCGCGGGCGGATGCCTTGAGGTTTCGGCAAAGCGCAGCACCTCGAATCGGACACAAGGCGCGGTCGGGTCCGACGGCGAGGTGCCGAGGCCGACCACGCCACTGCCGTGCAAGGTACAGGTGCCACGTCGCAGGGTGACCACTTCGGTGTCCCCGGTGAAGCGCACATAGGTGCCGTTGTAGCTGAGGTCCGACAACTGGAAGGCGCCGCCGTGCCAGTCGATGCGCGCGTGAGAACGAGAAACGCGGTTGTCGTCGATGCAGTAGGTGGCCTGGGTGCTGCGCCCCAGGATCACCGGCATTCTGCTGCTGGCGAAGACCTGGTTTACATCGAGCCAGATCAGGCGCACGCCTTCGGGCTCCGGGTTCGCCATGATGTCGCCGAAGGTGGTCGCCGCCATGTCGGTGAACTGCTGCGTTTCGAGGATGTGCACTTCGACCGGCTCGACCCGTCCCCGCAGCTGAAGGTGGTCAAGGCGGCGAAATTGGCCCCGCTCGTAGGCTGGCAGCGCCACCAGAACGGTGGAGGTGACCAGTGTCTCGTTGTCACCCGAATGTTCGAGCAGACGGGCCGCGACGTTGACGGCGTCGCCGAAACAATCGCCCGCCATCTCGACCACCTCGCCATACGCCAAACCGATCTGCAGCTTCAGCGCGCGCCCGGGAGGCGCTGCGGCGGATGAGGGGTGCGAGACGTTGGACGACAGCGCTTCGTGCATGTCGATCGACGCCTTGACGGCCGACGTGGCATCGCCAAAGGTCGCCATCAGGCCATCGCCCAGCGTCTTGACCAGCGTGCCACCACACGCGACGACGACCTGGCCCAACATCGAGATGCTTTGAGTGACCCACTGGCTGGCGATCGCATTGCCCAGGGACTCGTACAGTCCCGTGCTGCCGCGCAGATCGGCAAAGAGAACGCAGCATTCGAGGGTTCGGGTCATCCGCAGCAAGCCGTGATCGAAGTCACAGTCTAGCGTCAACAAGCGAAAAAAACCCCACCGGGCGGTGGGGCTGGTTGCCTTCTTTGAAGAGGCTCAAAGGTTGTCGAGATAGGTTCTGAGCTTATCCGAGCGGCTCGGGTGCTTGAGCTTGCGGATCGCCTTGGCCTCGATCTGGCGGATGCGCTCGCGCGTGACGTCGAACTGCTTGCCGACTTCTTCGAGCGTGTGGTCGGTGCTCATCTCGATGCCGAAGCGCATGCGCAGCACCTTGGCTTCGCGCGGCGTCAAGCTGTCCAGGATGTCTTTGACCACATCGCGCAGGCCGGCCTGCATCGCGGCCTCGATCGGCGCGGTGTTGTTGGTGTCCTCGATGAAGTCGCCGAGGTGCGAGTCGTCGTCGTCGCCGATCGGCGTCTCCATGGAGATCGGCTCCTTGGCGATCTTCATGATCTTGCGGATCTTGTCTTCCGGGATCTCCATCTTCTCGGCCAGCGTCGGCGCGTCCGGCTCGAAGCCGAACTCCTGCAGATGCTGACGGCTCAGCCGGTTCATCTTGTTGATCGTCTCGATCATGTGAACCGGGATGCGGATGGTGCGGGCCTGATCGGCAATGCTCCTCGTGATCGCCTGGCGGATCCACCAGGTGGCGTAGGTCGAGAACTTGTAGCCGCGGCGGTATTCGAACTTGTCCACCGCCTTCATCAGGCC
>JAYVEB010000152.1:0-4059 GCA_043749095.1 Burkholderiales bacterium
GCCTCGTGCTCATGACATCTGAGGCGTAAAGCGATGCAATGCAACGCGGGGGGGGGCTGGGAGCGCGTTGCACCAGCGAGTGAGCGAAGCAACAAGCACCACACGTTTTGAGGGTGTTGTGTCGCAGCGCGCTCGCCTGCGGGGTAGGGTGTCCTACCCCCATTTTTGGGCCAAGTAGGGAAGTGAGTAGGGTAGGGAGTACGAATTAGAGTGGGTAGGGAAGGGAAATGCAGTACATACACCTCAGTACACAAGGAGACCTCTTACGCCGTCGGACGCTGAGCGACGCCGACTTGGGCGACTCGCCGCAGCAAGAGCGTGGCACGGACACTGCTGCCCGGCTGACGTCACCAACTTTCCCTCGTCGCGTTGACGTTTGGCCCCAGCGCATGGCGGACGAAGGTGGCCCTGGTTGCGCAGCCGGTACACCAGTACCCGTCTAATCCCTACCCCGCAGGCAAGTCGAGAAAGCAGCGGAGCTGTGTAGGATGAGGCGTTGACTATGGCTTTTGCCAAGGCTTTATGGACCGCCTAGCTCGTCAAGCTTTATTCGCCCGAGATAGCGCCGCTACCGCTCAATTTCCGCGCGCCGTTTTGTTGGGAACACAACCGGACAACGCGATCGGAACAAAATTTTGATCCACTGTCCGTCTTCTCTGTGTTATGAGCGACTTCCGCGCCTTTTGTCGTGGGTCTGTGCAGTCTATAGCTGTGAGCGATGCCACCTCTATTTTCGTTGTTATTAGAAAACATAGCCAACGCAGGGAGGGGGCTACACCACGGCCGCCGTGCCGCCCGTCGTCGTTTCGACGGTGCCCCCGTTTTTACTGCAGAACTGCACAGCAGGATCGGCTGCGCCGCTTTGAAACTTAATTTTGATTCCAGTTCCACCATCCAGTTCTATCATGTCTTGTTTTCAAAAAGGACACGTCGATTAGAATTTCAGCGGTGTTGCGCGTGGAAGGCAAAAAAACAAGGAGTACGTCACTTCCGTTGACGTCTCTTCGAACTCGAGCGGCTCGGCACTCTTCAACTCACAAAAGTCCTCCATGACTTGGCGAACAAATGACGGAGCCACCAGCTACGCTCGTTAGTGAGATACATACCTCTCGTGGAAAGCCGCACCAATTCTTCGTCTGCCCGAAGCGAGGCTCTGTCGAGCCGCAGCACACCTGAGGGGCGAGTATTAGCAGCAAGGCGTTGCCGCGAGTGCACGGACAAAACGAGCTGTGGACATACGGGCAGAACTTACACTGCAGTCTCTCGATGCCTGCGCGGCGCGACGAGCGCAGGTTCGGAAAGAACACTGCGAATAAAGCGCGTCAGCGGCGCAGAAGGAGGTCCAAGACCAAGTGCCGGGTGCGCGCCATGGCACAAGCTCCGAAGCTTTGCGCCCAGCGTGTCATCAGACCGGCGGGGCGACCGTGATGGAGAGAGCGCAGCAGAGCTCGCGCTTGTAGGACGTCGAGGCCGAAGGCGCCGCGCAGTCGTTTTGGGAACCTCACGCCCGCGCTTCAAGCTCCTGGCCGGGGCTGACGCCTTCATATCGTGTACCTAGTAAAGTAACCTGTGATACTGTCACAGAGAAAAGACGGAGATAGAGAAAAGAGCAGCGAGATTCCGAGATAAAACATAAAAGTGTCCCTTAACGGCTAACCCCCAGGGTCAGAGAGTCCGAGTGTCCGAGGTCTACAGGTCTTAGACGTCCTTGGGGGGGGCGCTGCGGGTGTTCCCTCCCCTGTTAGCACGGCGGTGGCATGGCTTGTGCCCGCCACGATAGCCACGAGGCACGTGCATGGAAATGGTGAGCGTATCGATATTGAGGAACGGAGGAACGGAATCCCTGTTCAATATTGAGAGTAGAGAGGAAAGCATTTTGCAGTAGCGTGCCTCCACAGCCTCCGGAATCGAAGTAGCGAGGACAACAGCAACACGTACTAGCACCGCAACACAAAAGTCTCTCAACGGCTAGCCGAAGGTGTTGGTTCGCCGGACGCCCATCCACCCCCAGTCCAACCAACATTTCCATGTGCGCGGCGTTCCCCTGTGCGCACCCTCCGCTTTGACCACTGCTTGTTGTGGCCAGCCTCCATACACATGTAAGGAGGAGCACTAGGTGTAGTCTTCACTCCACACCTCCGTGATTTGTGCTTCTTGTCATACCCCACACCCGTTCACTCAATCGAAGCGTGGGCTGAACGGGACGTATAGATCAACCCAGCTGGCGATTTCTGCTCACAGCACTTGACCCGCCAGGCATCCGACAGGCCGCCTCCGGCGGCCTCCGGCAACCTCCGGCAGCCGCTCCGGCAGGCCCCTCCGCGGGTGCGGATCGCGCAGAAATTGCCAGCTGGAGATCAATGATTCGTTTCCCGCGATTCGGCCTGGCCCTCTTGCCCGGATGCTTTGATTCAACACAACGAGAAACTGAATTACAGAAAGTGCTTCATGCGCGAGAGTGTGCTAACCTGGCCTTAACATTGCCCCTGAACCTCCTCGTCCGTGGAAAGTGTCCCGCGACCTCCTGCAGAGGCGGCGGGCGTGCAACCTTGGGCGGTGTGGACGTAGTCGGTCTTGTTGGGATGAGGCTTGGCGGCGCTTGCCTGGGCTTCTCACACGGTTTGCGTAGGTCATTCGCTGAACAAACACAGAACTTGGAATGCGACGACCCAGGTTGCGGCGCACTGCGCCGCGCCCCAGGATGTTTGCAATCTCCGCATGCTGCGTGCCGTTCACGTTTGATACATACATCGTGGACTCGCTTCTTTCAATTCTGTTTGAACGTGTTTTTTTCACCGACCTTCATTCCTGGCTTGAAACGGGGTAGGGAGTGTGTGAGTACATAGGTATGGCCGTGAGAAAGACCAGGTGTGGCGCAATCTCTGGCAAGATGATTCTCGTGCATAGCTTTATAACTTTATCCTAGACCTAACCCACGAACTGAGACTTGGACAAGTTGTCTATGTCCATGTCTCATGTTTTCTGGCGGGCTAAACAGCCAAAAGGTGGGTGAGGTACTAAAGAACGTTGCGGGCTTGGGTCCCATATCTAGTTTTTGATGGCCGGAAATTAAGGGCTTTAGGGTTATGAGGTGAGTGACACCAAGCACGACAGGAAAAGCACGAAGCAGTCCGCCACATTGCAAACCACTATTTTGTTGGCTGACGTGAGCAGCCGAGTAGCCCGCCACAGCGCTGAATTCTCTCTACTTCCTTCGCTCCCGCACGACATTTTCTGCGACTCCTGCAATGTTTAGTGCACGGGCGCTTCACCCGCTGTGTGCCACTGTTTCTCGTGACCGGTTCTGTGCCAGCGCGGGTTCCCGTCGGGGAAGCGCTCTGAATGGTGGCTGTCAACGCTGGAAGCCGCGCTCCGTGCTTTGCCTTGCCAAGAATGACGAGCGCGACGCTGCGAAGCGGGCGTTGGAAGCCGCCTTCAGTGGAAAAGGTGACCCGCTTGCGCAGTTCGACAAGCCACCTCCAGGGGGAGGTGGCGGCCGAGGCGGGTCTGGTGGGTGGTTTTCGGAGGACGGCAGAAAAAAGCGAAAAGAGGCGTTAGAAACTTTCAAGGCCATTCTATTCTGCGTCGTGGGCCTCGCCCTGCTGTCTTCGTGGCGGACTATATTTGCGTTTTTGGTAAATGCGGTTTTCTTCATTTTCAGGATCCCGACCGGCGAGCCTGTGGCTTCGACTGCAGTTTCGGCGACGGATGCTGTGACTGCGCGATGGAAGGTTCCCGATGATGAAGATGCTTCGTGAATTTCGACCTGCTTGTTCGAAAAAAAAAACACCACGTTAAGAGCACACCTTGCTCTGCGTAATGTAGTGAATGTACGTTTGAATTTTTTTCTTTGAAGTTGGGTGACACTACTCTCCTCTGATGCAGTCTCGTTTGGTGAGCCGCATCCTGAGAAATGAAATGAATTGAGCTCATGAAGTAGACAGCAAACGTGGTGTGAACGGCAAACAGCTCTTGAGATACTTTTACACATTATTAGGATGCCGTATACGTTGTTTTTCCTTCCCCACGAGAGCAGCAAAGCCGCTAAGGACATGTCCC
>JAYVEB010000153.1:0-12787 GCA_043749095.1 Burkholderiales bacterium
CAGCGACACAGTTCCCTTCAAAAACACCGCTGACTGACGAGGCCATTCAAGCCCTCCCTTTGGGGTCTATCGCAGCTGTTCAACTTTCGCATTCCATACATCCCAGCCCACGCTGCGGCCCGGAAATGCGACGGATGAGAACGGCCAATCCTGCTGCAGCCAGCTTCTGACGGTGTCGTGGAGGCGCTCCTCCAGGCCTGACTCGAGCTCGCTCTGGCGCGCCCAAAGGTAGACCTCTGCGTCGTGGCCGACCTTGGTGCTCGGATAGACGTAGACGCAACCGACCGCACGTTCCTCCGAGGGCGACAGGACCGTGTAGGCAAATGACTGCCGCAGCTGGAACTCCTTCTCGTGCCATCCGAGGTCGATCAGGTTTTGCCTCAGCGTCAGGCCTGCAGGCCACGTCCCGTCAGGCCAAACGGTCCTGAGGTGGGGGACGCTGGACATGACGGCTTCGTAGTCCTTGATCACGTCATCCAAGGTCAGCTTGCGGAGCGTGAACTCCGGGGTTGCCAGTCGCAGCGGAACCTCGAAGTCGGCTGGAACGAACGGTGTTGCTGTGGCTGCCACAAGGACTCCTTTTGAGTGAGGCTGAAACGTCGAAGGTCTAGATTCTGAAGCCACACAATCATCAGGATGAAACCGATTGGCGTGGATTCCTGGCCGAAATGTGGAGACGGCTCATGAGAAGACTGCTGGGATTGCTCGTGGTTCTGTCCGCTGTGCTGCCAGGCTGCGCGCAGCAACTGCCGCAGTCATACGAAAACAGCCTCGCCCAGATATCCCCCCCGTCTGACGGCGGCGACCGGCAGCGCAAGTGCGACTGGATGCGTTCGGAGATGGCCCGGATGCGAACCGTCGCCCCGCCTACCAGCACCCGAACCGGCATGTACGCAGACGCGGGCCAAATTCAGTCCAGACACAACATCGCCGCCCTCGAATCCAGGTCCAATGACTTCGGCTGCAATTCAGCCCTTGGCAGCCACTAGCAGCCCGCGCCGAGGAAAAAGACGGGGCTTTGTCGTTTCTGGCCACTCCGCCAGCGCATTATCGGGAGGCGATCATTTCGATGGCCGCTAACATCGCCACGGCCCGATTTCAGGCCTACAAATTGCAAACACCCCAGGCCATGAACGACATCGACCCCTCAGACGACGAGGCCGACGCCACGCTGCTCTACAACGTGGTGTATTGCAGCCGTGCGTCCGCGGAAGTAGACGACGCTGCAGTGGCCCGCATCATCGATACCTCGCGGCGCCACAACCGCGAACGCGGCATCACCGGCTTGCTGGTCTTCGGCAGCGGCATCTTTTTCCAGTGGCTGGAAGGCCCGCGCGAGCAGGTGCTGCAACTGATGGCCACGCTGAAAACCGACTCGCGCCATCGCGAAGTCGTGCCGCTGAGCGAGAGCGAAGAAGTACGCGAGCGGCTGTTCTCGGACTGGGACATGGAACGGGTGTCGCCCGACGACATCCGCGACGTGCTGGAAGATGCGCTGGGCTCAGCCGAAGACCCGAAGAACGCCCAAGTGTTGGCGTTGCTGCTGGAGCACCTCGACTCCGGCCAGCTGCGCGAACTGAGCGCCGCCTGAACGGCCGGGCGATGCGCGTCAGGCGGGGCCGTCAGGCAGCGCCGCTCGCTCCCCGCGTGCCATGTTCACCCGCGCCAGCAGCAACAGGCCGCCGACGAAGAAGGCTGCAGTGCAGCCCATCGCCAGGCGCTGGTTGCCGCCGGTCAGCCAGGTGATCAGGCCGAAGGTCAACGGGCCCACGACGGCGGAGGCGCGGGTGGCAAAGGTCCACAGGCCGAAGAACTCGCCGCGGCGGTCGGCGGGGGTGAACAGGCCGGCCATCGCGCGCCCGGCCGACTGGCTGGAACCCATGCACAGCCCGGCGATCAACGCCGCGACCCAGAACAGTCCCGGCCCGGTGGCCAGCACCGCCAGCACCGTCATCACGATCCAGCCGACCAGCGTGATCGCCAGTGCCGGCTGGTGGCCGATGCGGTCCTGCCAGTAGCCGAAGGCAAAAGCACCGGCCGCCGCGGCGATGTTGACGACGAAGATCAGCAGCATGGTGTCGGCCTGTTTGAACCCCAGGGCCTGCTCGGCATACACCGCCGCCAGCGTGATGACCACCGCGATGCCGGCCTGGTAGCAGGCGCCGCAAGCGAGCAGCCAGCAGAAATCGCGGTAGCGGCGCGCGGCGCGCCAGGTCTCGGCCAGCCGCGCCAGCGAGGCGCCGATGCCGGTGCCGGTGCCGGTGCCTGACGATGCCTGCGCCGCCGCGCTTTGCGGCACCGCCCGCTCACGCAGCAGCGTGAAGGTGGCCAGCGACGCCAGCGCGTAAATGACCGCCGTGATCACCATCGTGACCGGCACGAAGGCGGTGGCCGGCTCGCCGCGCTGCTGCGCGGCCAGCACATAGGCCAGGCTCAGCCCCAGCGTCAGCATGCCGCCCAGGTAGCCGAAGCTCCAGCCCCAGCCCGACACCCGGCCCAGCGCCCCGGGCCGCGCCAGCTCGGGCAGGAAAGAAGCGATCAGCGATTCGCCGTACGAATACGCGACGTTCGACACCACGATGGCCAGCACAGCCAGCCACAGATCGCCCGGCCCGGCACCGACCAGCGCGAACGTTCCGAGCACGCAGGCCACGGTGCAACCACCCAACAGGCGCTTCTTGCTGGCGCGCAGGTCGGCATGGGCACCGACTGCCGGCAGCGTGATCATCACGATCAGGCTCGATGCCGCGATCGCGAGCGTCCAGGCCAGCGTGGCCCAGGCCGCGCCTTGCGCAACGACGCTGACGAAATACGCGTTGAACACCGCCGTCAGCACGACGGTGGTGTAGCCCGAGTTGGCGAAGTCGTACATCGCCCAGCCGAACACCTCGCGCTTGCGCACGCCGTCGTTGAGCAAGCGCTGCGAGAACAGATCCACCAGCGGCTTTACGGTCTCAGCGCTTCAACGCTCAGCGATCGTGATCGCCGGTCGGCGACAGCGTGGCCAGCACCTTGTCGACGCGCTTGCCGTCGAGGTCCACCACTTCGAAGCGCCAGCCTTCCCACTCGACGCTGTCGGTGGTGTGCGGCAGCCTGCCCAGCAGCAGCATGATCATGCCGGCCAGCGTGTTGTAGCGGCCGCGGCCTTCTTCAGGCAGGTCTTTCAGGTCGAGCCGGTCCTTCAATTCGGGCACCGGGATCAGGCCGTCGAACAGCCAGCTGCCGTCGTCGCGCCGCACTGCCCAGGCGTCGTCGCTCGGCGTGGTGAATTCGCCGGTGATGGCTTCGAGCACATCGCGCACGGTGATCATGCCCTGCACCTCGCCGTACTCGTCGACCACGAACACCAGCTGCGCGCTCGACGCGCGGAACTGGTCCAACAACTCCATGCCCGACAGCGTTTCCGGCTCGAACACCGCCGGCTGCAGGCGCTCGGTAATGTCGAGCCCTCCGCCACCGATGGCCTGCTGCAGCAGGCTTTGCGCCGACACCACGCCGACCACATCGTCGAGCCCGCCGCGGCACACCGGGTAGCGCGAATGCTCGTCGGCGGCGATCACCTTCAGCACCGCATCGGCCGGCGCGGCGGCTTCCAGCCACACAATTTCACCGCGCGGAATCATCATCGAGCCGACCTGGCGATCGTCGAGGCGGAACACATTGCGCACCATCTGGTGTTCCTGCGCCTCGATCACGCCGGCGTCCAGCCCCTCTTCCAGGCTGGCCGCAATTTCTTCCTCGGTCACGCTGCGATTCGGGCCGCCGCGGATGCCCATCAATTTCAAGGTGCCCTCGGTGCAGAACGACAGCAGCATCACGAACGGCCGCACCGCCATCGACAGCCAGTTCATCGGCTGCGCCACCAGCCGCGCCACCGACTCGGGGTACATCTGGCCCAGCCGCTTGGGCACCAGCTCTCCGAAGATGATGGTCAGGAAGGTGATGACCACCACCACCATCGCGGTGGCTGTGATTTCGGCCGCCTTGTCGTGCATGGCGAAGAAGCGCTCCAGCCACAGCGCGAACGGCGCCGAAAACGCGGCGTCACCGACGATGCCATTGAGCACGCCGATCGAGGTGATGCCGATCTGCACGGTGGACAGGAACTTGGTCGGATCGTCGTGCAGCTCCATCGCTGCCATCGCGCCCGCATCGCCGGTTTCCACCATCACCTGCAGCCGGGCCTTGCGGCTGGCCGTGAGCGCCATCTCCGACATCGCGAACAACGCATTCACCACGATCAAAAAAGCCAGTAAGACGACGTCCATGCGGGGCGTGAGTGCAGCAGATCGGGCCAGCGTAGCAGAATCGTTTGATGGTTTACCTGATTGGCGATTTGCAAGGCTGCTGCAGCGCGCTGCAACGGCTGCTCGACACCCTGGCTTTTTCGCCGTCGCGCGACCACGTGGTCGTGCTGGGCGACCTGGTCAACCGCGGCCCCGACAGCCTGGGCACACTGCGGCTGCTGCGCGGCCTGGGCGGTGCCGCCACCTGCCTGCTCGGCAACCACGACCTGCACTTTCTGGCGGTGGCGCACGGCATCCGCAAGGCGCACCGCAGCGACACGCTCACCGACATCCTCAACGCGCCCGACCGCGACGACTGGGTCGACTGGCTGCGCCATCGCCGCATGGCGCTGCACGAACACGGCTGGCTGATGGTGCATGCGGGCGTGCCGCCGCAATGGACGTTGGACACCACGCTGCAGCTCGCCGCCGAGGTCGAACAGCAGCTGCGCGGGCACGACCTGCACGCCTTCCTGACCACGATGTACGGCAACCAGCCCGACCGCTGGAGCGATGCACTACAAGGCGCCGACCGTTGGCGATTCGCCATCAACGCGCTGACCCGCACCCGCTTCGTGGCGGCAGACGGCACGTTGGATTTCAGCGTGAAGGAAGGGGCCGGCAGCGCCCCGCTCGGCTTGGCGCCGTGGTTCGAACACCCGCAACGCCAGACGCAGGGCGTGCCGATGGCGTTCGGCCATTGGTCCACCCTCGGTTTGATCCAGCGGCCCGACCTGCTGGCACTCGACACCGGCTGCATCTGGGGCGGCAAACTCAGCGCTGCACGCATCGCGTCCGATGGCAGCACCGAGATCATTCAGATCGACTGCGAACGGGCGCGGCGCCCTGGCTGACAGCCGCTGCCCGAGCGGCTGCGCCCAAACCGCCCCCCTACAATTCAAGCGATGGAAGCGTGGCCGAGCGGTTTAAGGCTGCAGTCTGCTGAACCGTTGCAATAAGCAGTGCCAGCAGCCCGGAAACCCGCATGAACACTTCGTTTCCGGGGTGTGGCTGCGGGATTCGCCGGGTCGATGTAACCCGCATTTGCAACCCGGGGTGCGCTATTCAGCATCCGAGCCCCCTATCAGGACAGCATCAGAGACGCTGCCGGTGATGCGCATGGGCAGCGCGTTCCCTGCGCCGGGTGCGGGCGGTTCAGCGTCGATGACCTTCGCATTCAGGCCAAGCTCGCGCTGAAGCTCCACAACACGCTGGAGCAATTCGACATCGCTGCGTCGGTCTTCGACCACGACGTGGTGCTCGGACAAGCTGGCGAGTTGCATGCCGCCCCGGTCGAGCAGGGCCTGCGCAGCCTGAAGACGAACCGATTCGCTTGTCGCGTTGCGCCCAAGGTCTTCGAGAATGACCGCGCCCAGGGCAACGCCCGAGCACAGCTTGCGCTGGGTCTCTTCGCGAATGGCACTCAGGATGTGAGGCATGCGCAGCATGCGACTCGCCACCACCGCCGCGTTGTTGCCGCCGTCCCTGCCGCTGTACCCGGCCGCCAGTGCAGCCTGCATGGCGTTCAGGCCGCCCAGCTTCACATACGCCCGCACGAACGCGGCCTGCTTCGTCGTCAGTTCGCCCGCCGCCCTGCGAGACGGCGCGATCGCGATTCGATTCGCGGCGGTCATGCACTGCCCCCGGACGCGCTTAGTCGAGTGTGAAGCGCTACACCGTCGTTCTGGGGTCTGTGCACCCGGTGCAGCCCCGCCCACTGGCGTGCGCGAGACACCCCCTGCCTAGACCACGTAGACCACGCACAGACCGCTGGAAAAACGCATGAATACTCACTTGGTCTAGGTGGTCTAGGTGGTCTAAAAGAAAAGAGTATTGCTGCCAGCCGCTCGCTCAAGTAGTGGACGCAGGCCGCGTTTTCGCGCCAGCAGCAATTTGTCGAAAAACCCCCGGACCACCTAGACCGAGCCAATATCCATGCGGGTTTACGGGCGGTCTGGGGTTTGTGGGTGGTCTGGGCAATGCCTAGACCGAGGGCCTTAATTGAAGATTTCATGGGCACACCCTGTTGTTGCGACTTCGTCGAGCGCCTCTTCGGCCCACGTCAGGTCGGGCGCGTTCAGCGACTTGGCGAAAGCGGCGCGGCACAGGTCGAGACCATCGAACCGGTACCAGTACTCCCGTTTAGCGCCGCCTTGCGCTCGGGGCCGGTAGTCGTGGGCTGTGTCGTCCAGCGATGCCCGCAGGCTCTTGCCGAATCCCTCGTACTGTTCCGCGCGGTACTCGCGGGTTTTCTGGTGGAAGCGCTCGTAGTCCACGAAGGCCGCTCGCTTTGAAACTTCCAGCCCCTTCGTTGTCCAGCTTTCGCCGGCCATGCTGCCCATTTGCAGGCACTCGTAGAGCCAGGCATCGACGCCGCGCAGCGACCGGGTTTTCTGGTCCACATGCGCGTCGGTCGATGGCACAGCGCGCACGTCGAAGCGGGAAATGTCCAGTGCCAGCAGGTCGTGCAGCACGGCGGCGTAGCCCCCTGCTTCCAGCTGGGCGAACAGGGGGCCGAAGTAGGCAGCGGAGCGCCGATGTGTACTCGCCACGTCCAGGACCAAGAAGCGGCGATCGTCCTTACCTGCCGGAACGACCCACTTCTCGTTGCTGGCCAGCATGACGTGCAGCATGTTGGGCACGGACACGGCGTTCTGAAACTTCCCCTCGATGGTGAGGGTCGGCTCAGTGACCAGCCCCTTCAGCACCCCGTCATGCGCACGATCGCCAGCGAAGAGTGCTTCGTCCGCGAACAGGAAGCACAGGTCGCGCAGATGCGCGTTGAAGTTTCCGGTGAGGTGTTTTGCGTGGGTGATCTGCAGCCCGTGCTGTCCGAAGATGCGGGCCATAGCGCGGCCAAGTACACCCTTGCCAGAGCCTTGATCGCCCTTGAGCACTACGGCGGTCTCGCCTTGCTTCGCCGGTAGCTGGAACGCCCTCGCCAGCCAGCCCATGAGGTACGCATCGACCGCGGAGTTACCCCGGCAGATGACCGAGCGGATGTGCTCGCGAAGCAGAGACCAGTCGCCAGGTGCGGGCTGCACTGCAAAACCTTGCCAGAGATTGAACTGATCGGGCGGCAGTTCCTTGCCAGGCGCGAACACGAGGCCGCCCAGGTAGTCGCGGCGGCGGGGATGCTCCAGCCACATCGACGCCTGATTCTTGAGAATGGCCCGTCCGTCCTTGTCGCTGCCGACTTGGATTTTTCGGTTGAGGTACAGGCCGCGAAGGTCTTCAAACGTGGAGCGTTCAAACCGACGACGCTCCAGCAAGTCTGTGCGACCTGCTGCGCACTCACCGCACCGAGCAGAAGACCCTCGCGCTTAAGCTGGGCACGCCCTACCCCGCCGACTGCCTCCTCTACCCCTACGTCATCAAACGGCCCCAGGGTCGGCAGCCGAAAGAAGGCATCGTCGATCCCGAAGTGGACTTCAACCGAGTGCATGACCCGGTGACGATAAGCAAGGAATTCACCCGGGTGGCGCGCGCGTCGGGCTTCGTTGGGTTTTCCATGCACGGCCTGCGCCACACCCACGCGACACAGCTGCTCATCAACGGTGAGAGCCTGCATGTCGTCTCGAAGCGGCTGGGCCACAGCACCCCGGTCATCACGATGACGACTTACGCGCATGTCCTGAAGAATGCCGACGAGCAAACGGCGAACGTGATGGGCAACGTGCTGCGAGGCGCGCTGGCATCCTGACGGGCTACGTCAAGCCGGCCGCGATCGTGCCGCGCGCGGCGCCGCCCTGCCGTCCGGCGAGGGTCACGGCTTCTTCGCGAGGGTGCCGCGGTTGTACTCCGGATCGCCGGGTGGGATGCAGCGGCTGATGCTGAAGAGACCGCCCTGCGACCCGGGCGGACAAGCCTTGTACGCCGCCGTGGCCGCGGCGGGAGCGGCCGCGGGCATCTCCGCCTGCTTCTTCGGATCCACGTACTCCCAGCGGCCATCGGGAAAGAGCCGCACCTTGTCGCCGGCCGCGATGGTGGCCTCAATCGACGCCGGCTGCGCGAGCGCACTCGATGCAGCGAGCGACGCGACGAACAGTGCTGCACCAGCAAAGAGAAGTGGTGCCTTGCGGGTAATCTGCTTCATGGCGCCGCGCTCCGAGATCGCCAAGTGCTGGCGGGTTGATGCGTGTCGCCCAAGCGCAAATTCTCAGGCGGGTTCTGTGGGGGATAGGGCTGCTTCTTGGCCCCGTCTCATAGGTGAAATGGCGGGTGCGGTGAGATTCGAACTCACGGAAGGCTCTCACCTTCGCGGGTTTTCAAGACCCGTGCCTTAAACCGCTCGGCCACGCACCCCCAGGTGATCCCATTCTACAAGCCACCCCCGGCCGTAAAGCCTTCCCGGCTGCTCGGGTTGCGGGCGGGTTACATTTTCAGGGTGAATGCTCCGCAAACCCCTTATTCATGCGGCTTTCCGGGCAGCGGGAAACAGTCTTGAAAACTGCCGTGGGGGTAACCCCACCGTGAGTTTGAATCTCACCGCTTCCGCCACATGCCAACGAACAGCCCGCACTAGCGGGCTGTTTTCGTTTGTACCCATCTATGCTCCCCACACTGACGCCTTGTATCTTCCTGAAGACCGCAGTTGAATTGCTGTCAACACGTTCAAAGGTGCCCATGTCCAACCCAACCGTCCCTGTGGCCATCGTGGCCCTTGCAGCGCCCGTGAGGGTGCGGAAGTCGAACTACCCCGAGCCTTTTGCCTCGCTGATGGCAGGGCGTGAGAAGCGGCCTCTGGGCGATGTGTTCGGCCTGTCGAACTTCGGCGTCAACTTGACACGGCTGGCGCCGAACGCCGTCTCTGCGCTGCGCCACGCGCATTCGCGGCAAGACGAATTCATCTACATCCTCTCCGGCCATCCCACGCTGGAAACCGATGCAGGCCAGACGCCGTTGGCGCCGGGCATGTGCGCGGGCTTCAAGGCGGGCACGGGGAACGCTCACCGCTTGCTGAACCCAACCGATGAGCCGGTGGTCTACCTCGAAGTTGGCGACCGAACGCCAGGCGACGAGGGCTCGTACCCCGATGACGATCTCAAAGCCGTTCTGGTCGAGGGCCACTGGCAGTTCGTTCACCAGGACGGCACACCGTATGCGCAGGCAGGCTGACGGCACCTGATTGCGGGTTACCCCACCTGCTGGGCTGTCATGGCGGCCATCAAGTTTCGGCCGTGCGAGCCGACAACAACACATTGATTGGTCCCGCGAGAACACGACATGAGCATTACCCAAGCCGTTTCCTTCACCGATGCAGCACTGCAATCTGAACTCGACCGCTCCAGCGATGAAGAGCTCGACGCGCTGAATTTCGGCGTGATCGGCCTCGATGCCAGTGGCATCGTGCGGCGCTACAACAGCTTCGAAAGCAAGGCCGCCGGCCTGTCGAGCAGCCGTGTGTTGGGGCAGCCACTGTTCACCGTGGTGGCTCCGTGCATGAACAACTTCATGGTGGCGCAGCGCTTCGAGGATGTGCTGGCCCATGGCACGCCGCTGGATGACACCATCGACTATGTGCTCACGCTGCGCATGCGCCCGGTCAAGGTCAAGTTGCGGTTGCTGGCGCTGCCCGGTGCAGAGACCCGCTACGTGCTGGTTCAGCGTTCGGCCTGAAGCAAGTATCCACCATGGACACGACGGTTGAGGAAGACTACGAAGCACTGATCCAGTTTCTGTACATCGCGCCGATCGGCCTGATGCAAACGCGAATGGACGGCGAGATCCTGATGGTCAACCCGCTGTGCGCGCAGCTGTTGATGCCGCTGGCCCGGGACGGGGAGCTCAACAACCTTTACAAGGCGCTGGAGAGCGTGGCGCCGGACCTGCGCACTGCCGTGCAAAACTTTGACGGCACGCACGGCATGGTCTGTGATAGCTGGCAATTGCGCGTGGCCGCGGATTCCACACGCAAGCTGGGCCGCAGCATCTTGTCGCTGACGCTGTTGAAGCTCGACGAGGGTCGCCTGATGGCGGTGCTCGGCGACGTGACGCAAAGTGTGCAGCGAGAACGCGAACTGCGGCAGAGCCAGGCGTGGATCAACATGATCGTCACCGGACTCACCGACTACGCCCTGATGACCTTGGACGATCAGGGGCGGGTGCGCGACTGGAACGCCAGTGTCGAGCGCGTGACAGCGCACCAGAGCGCCGCCAGCGTCGGCAAGTCCTACTCGATCTTCTACCCACCCGACTCCCTGGAATCGATGGACGCGCTCGACCGGCTGCACGAGGCAGATCGCAGCGGCTGGAGCCTGGACGAAGGCTGGCGCCAACGTGCCGATGGAAGCCGTTTTTGGGGCAGTTGCCTGATCGCGCCCTTGCATGCGCCCGACGAAGGTCTGGCCGAAGAACGCGCCTACAGCCTGGTGATCCGCGATGTGTCCGACCGGCGGGAAGCCACCGAAGCCCTGCGCCGCTCGGTGGCGTGTGACCACCTCACCGGCCTGGCCAATCGCCGTGCGCTGTTCGAGGCCTGCGATTTGGAGTTGCAGCGCTGGCGCCGCACACCTCGGCCGCTGGCGCTGTTGCTGATCGATGCCGACCACTTCAAGCGCATCAACGACGACTTCGGTCATGCCGCGGGCGACGCAGTACTGCGCCACCTCGCCGCAGGCTTGTCGGCCACGTTCCGCGCCATGGACGTCGTCGCGCGCCTGGGCGGCGAGGAGTTCGTGGTGTTGCTACCGGGCTGCACCGAAGATGCCGCTGCGACGGTCGCGCAGCGTCTGTGCCAAAGCATTGCCGAGCAGACGGTCAGTGTGGACAAAGCAAGTGTGCGGTACACAGTGAGCATCGGCGTGGCGACGATGGATGCGTCGGTGGAGGGCGTCGATGCCTTCATAGCGCGAGCCGACCTCGCGATGTACCGCGCCAAGTCCGCCGGGCGCAACCGCGTTGAACGGTGGCAACCGGGCTTGCTGCCGGCAGCAGTGGCCACCTCGGCTTGAACCCCGCAGCAGTCGATCGAGCGCTTCATGAGCGAATCCAGCTCGGCGGCCCATGAGGCCTTGATGCAGTTCCTGTATCAGGCCCCGATTGGCCTGGTACAGACAACGCTGGACGGCGAGATCACGATGATCAACCCGATGTCAGCACAGCTGCTGATGCCACTGGCCCCTGACGGTGACCTGAGCAACCTGTTCGACGTGCTGCGCGCAGCAGCGCCGCAACTGCGCGATCACGCGGCCGCCGCACCTTACCCGGGCGGCGAGGTCTGCGATGGCCTGCACATCAGCATGGGGCCACCTCCTGTGGGCGAGGAGATCCGGCCGACCTTGTCGATCCGCCTGTTGCGCCTCGACGCACACATGTTGATGTGCAGCGTCACGGACGTCACGGCCGCTCTGCGCCTGGAGCGGCAGCATGTGCAGACCGAGCTGCGCGACGCCAGCCGCACCGACAGCCTGACGGCGATGCCCAACCGCATCGTGGTGCTGGAGCGCATCGAGTACGCCTTGCAGCGGGCTCGCATTGACCCCGACCATCACTTTGCCGTGTTGTTCATCAACGGCGATCGGTTCAGCCGGGTGAACGTCAGCCTGGGCCCTGCGGCCGGCGACGAGCTGTTGCGGATGATGGCTTCCCGCGTCAATGCGGCGGTGCGCCAGCGCGACAAGGTGCTCCTGAACGCTCAGGACGAACAGATGGCTGGGCGCCTTGGTGTGGACGAGTTCGTTGTCGTCCTCGAGGCTGTTCACAGCCCCGACGTCGCTGCCTTGGTGGCCCAGCGCCTGGTCGATGCGCTGCGCAAGCCGTACACGATCGGCGGCGTCGTGGTGCACAGCACGGCCAGCGTCGGCGTGGCACTGGGCGGTGTCGGTGCTGCCAATGCCGATGCGGTGCTGCAGGACGCCAGCCTCGCGATGCGCGAGGCCAAGCGTGCGGGCGGTGCCCGCTACTGCGTCTTCGAGCCACTGATGAAGGAGCGGGCCTGGCGGCGTGCGAGCCTGGAGAGCGAACTGCGCCTGGCCGTGCAGGACGGCCAGCTCTTTGTCGTCTACCAACCGATCACCCACCTCGATGACGGCCGTGTGGCCGGCTTCGAGGCGCTGGTGCGTTGGCAGCATCCGCAGCGCGGTGTGGTCTCGCCGATCGAGTTCATCGAAATTGCGGAGGAGACCGGCCTCATCGGGCCACTGGGCGCCTACGTACTCAACTCGGCCTGCCGTCAGTTCGCGTTGTGGCAGAGCCAGTTTGAACACCGCGCGCCGCAGGTGTTGTCTGTGAACCTGTCGCGGGCTCAGCTGGTCGAGGCTACGCTGGTTGACGAGGTTCGCCAGGCGCTCAAGGTCAGTGGCGTGCCGGCTGAGTGCCTGCAACTGGAGATCACGGAGAGCCTGGCCGCTGAAAGCCCGCTGATCCAGTCGCGGCTGCACGAGCTGAAGGCCCTGGGCGTGAAGCTGGCACTGGACGACTTCGGCACCGGCTACTCCTCTTTGGCCAGCCTGCACCTGTGGCCGGTGGACGTGATCAAGATCGACCGTTCCTTCGTCAGC
>JAYVEB010000154.1:0-4051 GCA_043749095.1 Burkholderiales bacterium
TGGCGCCTTCATCCCTGGCATCCGCCCAGGGGATCAGACGGCCAAGCACATCGACCGCATCCTGTCGCGCCTGACCCTGGCCGGCGCGATCTACATCACCGCAGTGTGTTTGCTGCCCGAATTTCTGGTGCTGAAGTACAACGTTCCGTTTTACTTTGGCGGCACCTCGCTGCTGATCATCGTGGTGGTGACGATGGATTTCTGGGCGCAGGTTCAGAGTTATGTACAGAGTCAGCAGTACGAATCGTTGCTGAAGAAAGCGAATTTCAAACCGAGTTGATTGGCATGGCCTGCGGGCCCTGGCGATGGACGGAGTCACGTATCGGACCGCATGGCGAAAGACGACGTTATTCAGATGCAAGGGGAGATTCTTGAGAATCTTCCAAATGCGACTTTCCGGGTCAAGCTGGAGAACGGGCACATCGTGCTGGGGCACATTTCGGGAAAGATGCGCATGCATTACATCCGGATCTTGCCGGGCGACAAGGTGACCGTCGAACTCACGCCTTATGACCTGAGTCGCGCACGGATTGTGTTCAGAGCCAAGTAGGCTCTGCGGCCAGATAGAGATAGAGACAATTTAGTCAGTGCTGAGACGGCCCGGTCGGGCACAGGAGAACCTATGAAAGTTGCTGCGTCAGTCAAGAAAATGTGCCGGAACTGCAAAGTGATCCGTCGCAAAGGTGTGGTTCGTGTGATCTGCACCGATCCGCGGCACAAACAGCGTCAAGGCTGATTCAGCGCTTCGACGACAAGACATTAGAGGAAGCCCATGGCACGCATCGCTGGTATCAATATTCCGCCGCACAAGCACGCAGAGATCGGTCTGACATCCATTTATGGTGTAGGACGTACAACGGCGCAAAAAATTTGCGTCAACAGCGGCGTTCCGCTTGACCGCAAGATCAAGGATCTGACCGACACCGACCTCGAGCGCATTCGCGACGAGATCGGCCGCTTGACGATCGAAGGCGATCTGCGCCGCGAGATGTCGATCAATATCAAGCGCCTAATGGACTTGGGCTGCTATCGCGGCTTCCGCCATCGCCGCGGCCTGCCCGTCCGTGGTCAGCGCACCAAGACCAATGCGCGTACGCGCAAGGGCCCGCGCAAGTCTGGCGCCCTGGTCAAGAAGTGATTGCAGACGCCTGACAGCACCCGTTTAAGAAAGAACCGACATGGCTAAAGCACCCAATACCGCCGCACAACGTGTGCGCAAGAAAGTTCGCAAGAACGTTGCCGAGGGCATCGCGCACGTGCACGCTTCGTTCAATAACACCATCATCACCATCACTGATCGCCAGGGTGGCGCGCTGTCATGGGCTTCGAGTGGTGGCCAGGGCTTCAAGGGCTCGCGCAAGAGCACGCCGTTCGCAGCACAGGTCGCCGCCGAAGTGGCCGGGCGCGCTGCGCAGGAGCAAGGCATCAAGAACCTCGACGTGCGCATCAAGGGCCCGGGCCCGGGTCGCGAATCGTCCGTTCGTGCGTTGGCCTCGCTTGGCATCCGCATTAACCTGATCTCTGATGTGACACCGGTGCCGCACAACGGTTGCCGTCCGCAAAAGCGCCGTCGCATCTGAGTCGGATCGAATCTTGTCGGCGCTGCTTTCGGGCAACGCCGGCATTTTTGTTGGGATCGGGTGAAGCTCTCCTTCCCCCGCCTCCCAGGTAAGCCCACCGTCTGAGCGCCCAATAACAACACTCGCCAGACTCGCGCAAGCCGCTGTGATTGAACACGGCGACCTGCGTCAGATCGTCATCTAAGGAATCAACGTGGCACGTTATCTCGGTCCCAAGGCGAAACTGTCCCGCCGCGAAGGCACGGACCTGTTTCTCAAGAGCGCCCGCCGCCCGATCGGCGACAAGGCGAAGTTCGACAGCAAGCCCGGCCAGCACGGCCGCACCTCCGGCTCGCGCACCTCGGACTTCGGTCTGCAACTGCGTGAAAAGCAGAAGGTCAAGCGCATGTATGGCGTGCTGGAACGTCAGTTCCGCCGCTATTTCGCCGAAGCCGAGCGCCGCAAGGGCAACACCGGCGCCAACCTGCTGACACTGCTGGAATCGCGTCTGGACAATGTCGTCTACCGCATGGGTTTCGGCTCGACCCGCGCCGAAGCACGGCAGCTGGTGTCGCACAAGTCGATCACCGTCAATGGCGGCGTGGTCAACATCGCGTCGTACAGCGTCAAGGTCGGTGATGCAGTCAGCGTCCGCGAAAAGGCCAAGAAGCAGTTGCGCATTGCCGACTCGCTGAAGCTTGCCGAAACGATCGGCCTGCCTGGCTGGATCCAGGTCGATGCCTCGAAGATGGAAGGTGTTTTCAAGAAGACACCGGATCGCGACGAGTTGAGTGCCGACATCAAGGAAGCGTTAATCGTCGAATTGTATTCACGCTGATCCGGTTGCGGCGCAGGCCGCAGGTCATCGTTGATCTGCAGCCGTCGCCCTCCCAGGTATTTCCCGAGATCGGTGTTGACAGGTGTTGCCAGCACCGACGGGTCCATCAGCCTTATCGGCGTAACGAGCCGAGGGTATTGAAAGAAAGACCGAATGCAAACGAACTTGCTCAAGCCCAAAGCCATCCACGTCGAACCCCTCGCACTCAACCGTGCCAAGGTCACGCTTGAGCCGTTTGAGCGTGGTTACGGACACACCCTGGGCAATGCACTGCGCCGTGTGTTGCTGTCGTCGATGGTCGGCTACGCGCCGACCGAAGTGACCATCGCTGGCGTACTGCACGAGTATTCGACGATCGACGGCGTGCAGGAAGATGTGGTTCACATCATGCTCAACCTGAAGGGCGTCGTGTTCCGCCTGCACAACCGCGACGAAGTCACGCTGGTGCTGCGCAAGGACGGCGAAGGTCCGGTCACGGCGGGCGACATCCAGACGCCTCACGACGTCGAGATCATCAACCCGAACCATGTCATCGCGAACCTCTCGCAAGGCGGCAAGCTCGACATGCAGATCAAGGTCGAGAAGGGCCGTGGCTATGTGCCGGGCAACATGCGTCGCTTCGGCGACGAGCCGACCAAGTCGATCGGCCGCATCGTGCTGGATGCCTCGTTCTCGCCCGTGGCTCGCGTGAGCTACACCGTCGAGAGCGCCCGCGTCGAGCAGCGCACCGACCTCGACAAGCTGGTGATGGAGATCAACACCAACGGCGCCATTTCGCCGGAAGAAGCGATCCGTGCTTCGGCGAAGATCCTGGTCGAGCAGCTGGCGGTGTTCGCGCAGCTGGAAAACAGCGAAATCGCTGCTTTCAACGAGCCGCAAAGCCGCAACACGCAGTTCGATCCAATCTTGCTGCGTCCGGTCGATGAGCTGGAGTTGACGGTGCGTTCGGCGAACTGCCTGAAGGCCGAAAACATCTACTACATCGGCGACCTGATCCAGCGCACAGAGACCGAGCTGCTGAAGACGCCGAACCTGGGTCGCAAATCGCTCAACGAAATCAAGGAAGTGCTGGCGTCCCGCGGGTTGACGCTGGGTGGGCGGCTGGAGAACTGGCCGCCGCAAGGGTTGGACAAGCGGTAACGCTGCGTCAAACGGGCGAGACGGCCTGAAGAGGCCGTCATCGCAGATGACAAACGTGCTGCGCTTTCGGGCTCACGCGTTTGATCACCACCCCCAGTACCTGACACGGCTGGGGTTCATAAGTCAGACAAAAAAGGACAGACACCATGCGCCATCGCCACGGACTCCGCAAGCTCAACCGCACCTCGTCGCACCGCCTGGCGATGCTGCGCAACATGTGCAATTCGCTGCTGCAGCACGAAGCCATCAAGACCACCGTACCGAAAGCCAAAGAGTTGCGTCGCGTCGTCGAGCCACTGATCACGCTCGCCAAGGAGCCGACGCTGGCCAATCGCCGCTTGGCGTTTGACCGCACCCGTGACCGCGACATCGTCACCAAGCTGTTCAACGTGCTGGGCCCGCGCTACCAGGCGCGTCCGGGCGGCTACACCCGTATCCTGAAGATGGGGTACCGGGTGGGCGACAACGCACCGATGGCCCTGGTTGAACTCGTCGACCGTCCCGACATCGCCGA